>JBCCRV010000285.1:0-8905 GCA_039201085.1 Myxococcota bacterium
CGGACCGGGGCGTCTACCGACCGGGCACGGCCGTGCACGTGGTCGGCGTACTTCGCGAGGGCGATGAACTCGCCACCGCCGCAAACGTGGAACTGCGCATCGAGCTGACGCACCCGAGCCGCACGCGACCGCTCGCGGAGAAGTCCCTTCGTTCGAGCGCACGCGGCAGTCTGGCTGCCCGCCTTCCCTTGCCCGAAGACGCGCCCCTCGGCGGATGCACGCTTCGCCTGATCGCGGGCGAAGACGACGAAGCCCAGCTGCTCGCGACGGCCCCGGTGCGCATCGATCAGGTGCGTCCCCACTCCTTTCGCGTCGATCTCTCGGGACCGACGCAGGTACGCAGCGGTGAAGCGCTCGCCGTGCAAGTGGATGCGGCCTTTCTCTTCGGCGCGCCCCTGCGCGACGCGGAGCTTCGCTGGTCGCTCCTTCGACAGGGCAGCGCCGGTGCTCCGCGGGCGTACGCCGACTACGACTTCGGTCCCGTCGATGCGGACTACGCCCATCGCACGGAAGCCGAAGGCATCGCACGCACGGACGAGCATGGTCAGGCCACGCTCGAATTCGGCGCCCTTTCGACCGGCGGCTGGGAACAGCTCGCCCTCGAAGTCGAGGCCGTAGACCGTTCGGGCCAAAGCGTGACGGCCCATCATCGCGTCACCCTGATGGCGTCGGCCCTTCGTCCTGGCCTTCGCCGCGGCGACGCGTTCATCGACGGACGCCTTGAGACGGGCGGCACGCCCCTTGAGATCGACGCTGTGGTTCTCGACGCCGCCGGCGAACGCGTATGGGGCGCACCGCTCAGCGCGCGCATCGTGCGCGAAGGCTGGCACCGCTGGTGGGAGTGGCGCGGCGGCGCACTGCAGCCCCGCCGTCAGCACCAGGCCGAAGAGGTCTTTCGCTGCGCCTTTGCCGGCGTCGACGACGCCTGCGCATACACGCCAGAGCGCTCCGGCACCTACGTGATCGAAGTTCGCGTGCGCGATGAAGACGGTAAGGAAGCGCTCGCCTCCCGACGGGTCTACGTCGCTGGGCTCGACGAAGCGCCCGATCGTGATCCACCCGGCGCGCCGATCGCGCTCACGCCACGCCAGCCCACCCTGCGGGTCGGTGAGACGGCCGAGCTCGCGCTGGAGAGCCCGTGGCCCGGAGGCGAGATGCTGATCACCGTCAGCCGCGATACGATCTTGCACACGGAACGTCGTAGACTCAGCGCCGGCAGTCAGATCGTGCGCTTTGCCATCACCGAAGCGATGGTACCCAACGCCTTCGTCACGGCTTCACTCGTCAAGCCGCGCACGGGCGAACCACGGCTAGGACGTTCGCGCGCCGGTCGGGGATCGCGCACGATCGATCCGGGGGCGCCGGACCTGCGCATCGGCGCGACGGAGATCGCCGTGCGCCCCCTAAGCTCCGAGCTGCCGCTTCGCATCGAAGCGCCGGAATCGGCGCCAGCGGGGGAACGCGTCGAGGTGGTCGTTTACACGGATGCAGAGGTCAGCCTCTTCGCCGTGGACGAACGGCTCCTCCGTCTCGATGGCCACGAACTCGGCGACCTTGCTGCGGGCCTCTGGGGCCGCGACGGCGCCGCCTTTGGAATCGAAGATCTGCGGCGCACTCTCCGGGCGCGGCGCGTACGCGAAGACCTTCGACGCGGTGGCGACGGCGGTGGCGAGGGCGCTGCGCGGGTCCTTCGGGCAAAGGACCGGCTCAGCCGACCCGTACCCCTCTGGGCCGCGGGCATTCCGGCCGAAGACGGGGTCGTGCGCCAGAGCTTCGAACTGCCCGAGGGCGCCGCAACCTACCGAATCATTGCCTTAGCCATCGGCGACGGTGCAGCTGTACGGCACGTGCAAGCGGATTTGCAGGCGACTACGGACGTCGTCATCGAAGGCCAGCTCCCCACCTTCGCCACCGAGGGCGATCAATTCGATGCCCGCTTCGTCGTGCACGCAACGGGACGCGATCTCGCCGACGAGTTCGTCGCGCACGTTGGAAACGAAACGGTGCGGCGCACTCTGAACCTTGCCCAAGGCGAATCCGAGACCGTAAGCGTCGCCGTGACCGTTCAGGGCGCGGCCGGGAGCGCGCTCGACGTGCGTGCGCAGGTGGGCGGTGCAAGCTTTGAGCGCGCCTTGCCCGTGGCCGCTCGGGGACGGTGGACACACACGCGGGCCTTCGGTGCCGGCGCCGAGCCCACGACCCTTCGCTTTCCCGAAGGCGCCGTCGGCCAGCTTCGTCTGACGGCGTCACGCGCGCCGCTCCTGGGCGCCGAATCGATCGCCCAGCGGATTTCGCAAAGCGCCTGGCGGGACCTACCTACCCGCGCCGCGGCGGCCATTGCCCTCGCGGCGGGCGACGGCGCGTCCATCGACGCGGACGAACGACAAGCGCGCCTCAACCGCGCCGCCGAACGCCTTGTCGCCCTGCAGCAGTCGGACGGAAGCTTCTACCGAACCACCAACGCGTACGCGACGCCGTGGCAATCGGTTCTCGGCGCCCACGCTCTCTACGAACTGCACGAAGCGGGCGCGGACGTGCCTGAGGACGCGCTCGCACGCTCCCGCTCCTGGCTGCAAGACGTGATCAACCGCGCGCCCTTCGGCGACGGCGACTACGCGGACCGGGACTCGGGCCTCGCGCACGCTATCTATACGCTCAGCCGATACGGCGAATGGTCGCCGAGCGTGGCGGACTCGCTCTTCGCCCGCCGTGAACAGCTCAGCCTCACGGCCCGCGCATGGCTCGCGCTCGCCTACCTCTCGTCGAACGACGAAGAAGCCTCCGTGCTTCTGCATGAAGTTCTTCAGTACCTGACGAAGGACGTATCGGCGGACGCTACTTTGCCACCAAGCGTACGCTACGCCGAGCGTCGGGGTGCCATGCTCGGTCCGGTCCTAGCTGCCCTGTCGGAAGAACCGGCGCTCGCATTACGTGCCGCACCGATCGCGGAGCAACTCTTCGCCGAAACGCGCCACGGCCACCTTGGTTGGCGCTCGCCCGTCGACGCCGCCTTCGCGCTATTTGGCCTACGCGTGTACGCCGAGCGCTTCGAAGCGAACGCCGCGAGCCGCTGTACCCTCGACGGTGAAGCGCTCGAACCCGCGGAGACGAGCGCCGGCACGCAGCGCTTCGTTCTGAACGTGGCGGAGCTCGCGGGCGAAGACCGGGTTCTTCAGCTTCATGGCGGCCCCGTGTTCTATGTGCTCGAAGCGGACTTTGCCGAGCCGCTCGCCCACGAGGACCGCGCGGCGCGCGGCAACGCCGCCGCGCTTCATCGCCGCTTCGAGCGGCTGAACGGAGGCGTCCTGAGCCGCGGCGATTCGGTGCCCCTCGGCGCGATGATTCGCGTGCGCCTCTTCACCCATTCGGAGAGCGGCGCTCAGCAGACCCAGCTCTTCGACCCGCTCGCGGCGGGATGGCAAGCGCTCGAAGGGCAGCTGCAGACGGCGCCCGCATCGGCACTTCGCTCCATGCTCGGCATGGGCCCCGAGGACGACGCCATGGATCCGCGCGGCTACTACGCAGCGCGCTCCGCCAGTGCCATTGAATCGCGCCGAGCTGAAGACAACGCCGTGCTCTTTGCGCTCTCGCACCTTCCCCGCGGCCTGCAGGAGTTTACGTACGTCGTTCGCGCCACCACGCCCGGCCGCTTCAGCATTCCGCCGGCCACCCTCGAGGAGCGACGCGGCCTGGGCGTTTTCGCGCGTTCCTCGGATTTTGAACTCCACGTGGCGGAGCTTGCGGAGACTGAGGAGCGATGAGCCGCGCGGAAACGCGCGTGGCCCACTTCCGGCGCTTCGGCGCCCTGGCCTTGGTGGTGGCCATCGGATTCACGGGCGTTCGCCTCTCGGTGCGCTACGGCGACTGGATCGACGAAGCGCGTTTCATTTGGCCGCGCGACGCCCAGCAGGTCTTGGACCGCGACGGCCGGCCGCTGCGCCTTCGCCGGCGCGACGGCATCGATAGACGATGGGTGCGCTATAGCGAGCTCTCGCCGAACCTGGTCGCGGCCTTTGCCGCCGCGGAAGACGACGCGTTCTTCGAGCATCGCGGCGTCGATCTTACGGCCACGCTCCGTGCCCTTGCCTCACTCATACTCCCTGGCATGCGACGGAGCGGCGGCAGCACGATCACCCAGCAGACGGTGAAGCTCGCCTACGGCCGGCCGAACGGTTTGTGGGACAAGCCCTTCGAACTGCTGCGGGCCCTCGCCCTTGAAGAGTCGATGACGAAGGAAGCGATCTTCGAACAGTACGTGAACCGCGTGCCCTTCGGCGACCGCATCGTCGGCGTGGGGCGCGCCGCCGAGGCTTACTTCGGCAAGGGCGTGGGTGAACTCAGCGTGGGCGAAGCAGCGCTGCTCGCCGCGATTCCGCAGGCGCCTTCGATCACCGAACCGCGTCGCCATCGGGCACGCGCCGAGGCACGCCGGGCCTACGTGCTCGGGCGCATGCACGCGCTGGCGCTTATCGACGACGCGGCGCTCGAGCGCGCCCTCGCGCGCTTTCCCGATCTCGCGCCGGAAGGAAGTCGACCATGGTTTGCGCCGCGCTTCGTCGACCGGGTGAGCGAGCAACGACCGGCGGACGCAGAGCTGCGTACCACCCTACACCGCCCCCTTCAGCGCGCGACCCGCGCGCTGCTGACCTCCGCCGTCGAGCGCCAGTCGTCGCGCGGCGTTACAAACGCCGCCGGGCTGGTGCTGGATACGCAAACGGCGGAGGTGCTTGCCTACGTGGGAGCCGCCAAGCACGACGCGCCGGGCGGCGCCCTCGACCTGCTTCGCGCCCGGCGCCAACCCGGTTCTTCGCTCAAGCCTTTCATTTACGCCCAGTGGTTTGAACAAGGCGGCCATCCGGGCGCATGGCTCGACGATATTCATCGTCCGATGCGCAGTCAGGGCGGCGCCTTCTTCGACACGGAAGACTACGACGGACTCGAGCGTGGACCGGTGCTCGCGCGCGACGCGCTCGCCGCATCCCTGAACCTCGCCGCCATTGATGCTGCGCGCCGCGTGGGTGCCGAACGCATCGCGGCTCGCCTGAACGCCCTCGGATTTCGGACCGGCGAAGGACCTTACGGCGCAGCCATCGCCTTGGGCGGCATCGACGTCTCGCCCGTTGAGCTCGGTCGCGCGATGGCAACGCTCGGACGCGGCGGGCGCACACGCCCGTTGAGCTTCTACGACCAGCCCGCCCCCCTCGGCGAGGCCGTGTTCACCCCCGAAGCGGCCGCGCTCACCGTCGACGTGCTGCGTGATAGCGATGCGCGACGGCGCGCCTTCGGCGCCGATTTAGAAGAAGCCGCAGGGGGCGTCTTCGCGCTCAAAACCGGCACGAGCAGCGGCTGGAACGACGCGTGGTCCGTCGCGATGGACGAGCACTTCACGGTGGTCGTTTGGCTCGGCGACCCGGGCGGACGACCGCTGCGCGAGCTCTCAGGGTTCGAGGGCGCAGCACCCCTCGCTGCGGCCATTCTCGGCGACGCCCGCCGGCGCTTTCGCCACGAACCCGTCGAAGCGGACGCGGCTCCGAACGACGCAAACGCGACCGCTACCCAGCGTGCGGTGGTGTGCGCCCTAAGCGGCGCCCATCCCACGGAGCACTGCCCGCATACGCGCCTCGAACCGATCGCCGAGGGCGCCGCACCGCAGCACCGTTGCACGCTTCACGGGCCGGGGGGCACCACACTTCCGTCGCGCTACGGCGCTTGGCTCGCGCGCCAAGGCCACGGAGAGGCACAGGACGCGCGGCTACACATCGAGGGCCTTCGCGACGGCATGCGACTTTGGGTGGAAGCGGGCCGTCCCGTACCGCTTCGGCCCTCGCGACCGGCTCTCATCACCGTCGATGGCGCGCAAAGCAACACGCTGTCCGATCGCTCCGGCGTGCGCCGAATCGAGGCCCGTGCCGGCGAAGAGGTGGTGACGCTTCGCGTATTTGTGAACGCCGGTTCGAGCTAAGCGCACACGGAAGCGTCCGGGTCGGCGGCGATTGGCTGGCGTCGACCATGAAGCGCACCGCGTCTAGACCGGCGCGGACGTTCAGCGGGCCTTGTTCGGGCGTTCGGATGGGGCGAGGTCAAGGCGCGAGGACGCAAGACGGCGAGTGCCATTCTAGGACGAGAGAGCGCAGAGATCGTTGCAGGCCAGGCGGATGAACAAGGTCAGCCAAACTGCACGTCGGTCTATACCGCAGCGCGGAGCGGCGGCAGCTAAGCGCCGTCCGCAGTCTACGACGCGGCGGCAGCTGGCGTTCGCTTCGCCTTTACGGTGGCGTGTTCGTCCGAAGGGGCCACGACGCACGCGTCCCCGTGCTCGTTCCACCAGCGGCGTGCATCGTCGGCGCTCCAAGCGTGCACGCCGCTCGCATCCAAAAGGTGGCTGAGCGCTTCGGCACTTGCAGGTCGCTTCGCGGGGTCCTTTTCCAAGCACTGCATCACGGCCGCCTCAAGGGCCTCGGGCAGTGGTTCACCCAGCTTTGCGGAGGGCGGCTCGGGAATCGTCTCCAGGTGCTTTGCGGCCACCTGAACAAGCCCTTCGGCTTCAAAGACCGGATGCCCCGAGAGCATCCAGTACGCCACGCAGCCCAGCGCATAGAGATCGGCGCGCGCGTCCTGGGTTGCGCCGCTGATGGCTTCCGGCGAAAGGTACGCCGGCGTACCTACGATGGCGTTCTCTTGCGTGAGACCGTCGTTGCGGGCACTTCGACTCTCGCGCACCAAGCCAAAGTCGAGCACTTTGATGAAGTCGTCGTCGTCCCCGTAGCGGCATGCGAGGAGGTTGGCAGGCTTGATGTCGCGGTGCACCAAGCCCCGACGGTGTGCCTCCGCAAGCGAATGACACACCTGACGTAGCATGAAGACGACACGCCCGGGTGGTAAGGCGCCATGGGCTTCGACCAACTGCTGCAGATCGGCGCCCACGAGCAACTCCATCACGTAGTAGAACGCGCCGTCATCGGAGCGGCCAAAATCGTACACCTCCACCGTGTGCGGCGAACGCAGTGCCGCCGTCGCTTGCGCTTCGCGCTCGAAACGCGCGAGGGACGTTTCGTGGACCGAGCCGTCTGCAGCCACGGGCCGAATCAACTTCACCGCCGCCGGTCGAGAGAGCAGTCCATGCCGCGCGCGCCACACTTCGCCCATGCCGCCCATTCCGAGGCGCTCGAGGAGTTCGTAGCTACCCATGCGACGGCCTCGCTCCGCTTCGGCGCTGAGGCGGTAGAGCATGCGGGCACCAAGGTACGCGAAGATCACGCAGAGCATGGGGTTCAAGCTGACGAGGACGGGGACTATGGGGTTGTAGTCGCCGCGTATCTCAAGCGCTGCCATGACGGCACCAAGCGGCACCGTAAGCGCCGACGCCACGCTCGCGGCCAGCATGCGTCGTGGCGGACTCGGCGCCAGCAGCGGAAAGAGCACGATGATGACGCAGGTCCAGACCGGTTCGTGAAATCGGCCTTCGCTTTGCAGGCTGGTAAACGCTGGCGGAATCGAGATGAGTCCACAGAGGGCCACCTGCGCTAGCAGACCGAGATCCATCACCCGCGCGTCGCTGAGCGCGTTCCAGCGAGAGGCGCCGAAGAGAAGCGACGTCACGCAAACGATGCCGATGTAGGTGGGCAGATCGTGCGGGGACGCGACGCCGACGACGTAAAGTCCCGAGGACGTCACGATGGTTAGCAAGCCGATAGCGGCTGCAAGCGTCCCGAGGCGCGCGCGCCCTTCGCGAAGCAGGAAGGGCGGAACGTCCCCGGCGGCGTCGGAGGAAGATGCACGAACCCGAACATGCCGTGATTGAGCCACGGGCGAAGTGTCGTTAGGTCGCGGGCGTAAGCAACCCGATCGTGGGCGCCGGGGAGAAACTTCTTGGAGTAGACGAACCGATCGCTTCATTCCGATCGGCTGCGTCGACGCCTGAGATACCCATCCCAGACGGGGGAATACCCTTAGAATTGGGGAGTTTATCAACGAAAAAGCACGTGCCTAAACGCTAAAGCGTACGGCCAACCCCACCGTTCGTTCCGGTCATGGAAAGCTCCCTAGAGGCCCGCGCCCAAGACCAGGCGATGCGACTGATCGAGGAGGCGCTTCATGGCGTCGCCAGCCCGGTCGTGGCGTCCCAAATCGTGGCGCAAGCCCTCGCCTTCGCGAGCGTGGAAACCGTACCGGAAGGAGGCGCCCTTTTGCGAGAGCTCATCGACGTGCACCTCCGAGCCGCCGCCCGAATTTTTGTGGGCGAAGTCGCCGCCGAAGCCGTGCACTCCCGACTCGCCCCCTTCGTCTCGCACTTTCCCTCGCCGTCCTACGCGCCCCGAATCAGCGGGGTCGTACGACGGGGCGAGCGTCACGACCCCTTCACCTGCGACACGAGTCGTCCATCGGCCTTTGGCCTCGTCGTTATGCTCTCCACCGACGACGGCGCGGTGCACCAGATGCGCGACTGGCTCGGCGACGTGGACCTGCAGTCCGCGTCGGACGTGCTCTCGCTCATCGACGTCGTTCGCTCGAGCCGCCATCGGCCCGTCGCGCTCTTCGTCGATTGCGAGCACGCGCCGATTCAGCCGTCGACGCTGGCCATGCTCCTCCCCGAACTTCCCGGTGTATCTGCGACCGTTCTTTGGCGCGTGCCCAGCGAAGGAAGCGATTGGACCGCCGTTCCCGTGCAGCGCTCTCTTAGCCGGCGTATCTCGCTCTCAAAGGCGGCGGAGGCGCTTCATGCATCGTTGGACCACCACCGCGACACAATTCGCCTACTCGTAGGCTAGCCCGGAAAAGTCACCAGCCGGCGCGATGATCGTGCAAGTCCTGGACTTCACAGTGCTTTCGCGAAGAGCGACGAATACACACTGTATTTTAGCGATGAGCGGAAGTGCTGTGATGTTCAGGAAATGTGCGAGGGCGC
>JBCCRV010000286.1:0-8891 GCA_039201085.1 Myxococcota bacterium
CCGCCGTCGTTGCGACGGAGGGCGCGCTCTACGTGCTCGGCGGCATGCGCGATCGAGCCTTCACGCTCACGGCGACGGCCTTTGTGCTTCGCGCCGGTGCCGATACGTGGGAGCCGATCGCGTCCTTGCCCGAGCCCCGCGCTGCGGGCAACGCCGTCGCCGTCCTTGGCGACTCGATGCTCGTGATCGCGGGCGGCCAGGGGCCTGGCCGCACGCTGGATGAACGGCTTGGGTCCGTCGCGCCCGTGTACCGGTACCTCATCGACGAAGATCGCTGGGAACTTGGCGCCTCCGTTGAAACGCCGCGCGAACACACGGCGGCGGTGGCGGACGGCAACGGCTTGATCCTCTTCGGCGGTCGGCGCCTCGGGCTTGAACCCACCTTCGACGCGGTTGCCCGCTACGACGCCGAAAGGGACGCATGGCAGACGCTCCCCGCCATGCCATCGCCCCGTGGCGGCTTCGCGGCCACCCGTCTCGGTGACATCGTATACGTAAGTGGGGGCGAGGAGCGCGCCGCGGCCTTGAATAGCGTCGATCGCTACGACGTGCGCACGCGAACCTGGAGCGCTGCCCCACCGATGCTCTCGCCCCGGCACGGCCACGTGATGGCCACGTTCGAGGGGCGCGTATACGCGATCGGCGGTGGCTCCGATCCGGTGTTTTCACCGATCGCGGCGGTGGAGGTGCTGGTTCCGTGAGCGAGACCCGAAGCGGGCAAGCCGTTCAATACGGCGGTGAGTTGCTGCGCTACGACGTCGTCCTTGAGCGGCTACCCATCGAGCTCGCGCATGTGTTTGTTCCCACGGAGTTCGACGCGTCCACGAAGGCGTGGGCGGACGATGTGCTCGCGCGGCCGCACGGGGTGGCGTCCATGGCCGCGCTGGCCCTCGCACGCCAGGTCATGAGCGACTACGACGCCAACGGCATGCTCGGCGCCCACGACATGCGGGTGTTGGGCACGGACCAATGGCGTCGCCTACTCGGCGATCGCTCCGAGCTGACGCTCCTCGATGTGGGCGCCGGCGAAGGGCAGGTCACCGATGAGCTCCGTCCCCTTTGCCGTGATGTGGTGACCACCGAACTTTCGTCGTCGATGGCGCGACGGCTGCGTCGTCGCGGCTACCGCTGCCACGGCATCGATGTGGCTGAAGAAGCGCTCCCCGACAACGAGCGGCAGCGCTTTGATCTCATTGCAGCGCTCAACGTGATCGACCGAACGTCGCGACCGTATGCGCTGATCGGAGCGCTGGCGAAGATGTTGGAAGAAGGCGGTCGTCTCGTGTGCGCCGCGCCCTTACCGCTCTCGCCCCATGTTCATGTGGGCCCGATGACCGTGCGACCAGACGAGATTCTGCCCAAAGCCACCGAAAGCTGGGAGGCCGGAGCGGCGAAGCTGGCCGGGCTCTTCTTTCCGGCGTGCGGACTGCGCGTGACGGCACTGACCCGTGCGCCCTACCTCTGCCGGGGAACACGTCGTGCGCCGCTCGTCGCTCTCGACGACGCGATCTTCGTGTGTAAGCGCGCAGGCTCGGTCGTCGCCGGGTAGGGCGTTAGCCTCGTGCGCAGCGAGGTGCGACCGAGTGGCGTTATGCAAGGCCCGCCGAGCCTGCGCCCATCGCGTCGTACCCGCTCGGCTCAGCGCTCGTGCGCACCGCGCTCGGGCCCAGCGCGCCCGTGCCCAGCGCGCCCGGACCCAGCGCGCCCGGGACCCATGAGCTCGCCGCGTTCGCAGCCCACGAGCCGCTCGTATTCGGCGAAGCGTTCGGGAGCGGTGGCGCGGAGAAAGCCGCGCATGCGTGCAGATTCTTCGGCCCGCTGCAGCGTCCGAAGACGTGCCACGCCAAGCTCAATCGCCGTGTAGCGGCCGATCGCGCTCTCGATCTGCGCATCGAGGGCGCGGAGTTCCTGGCCAAGTGCGCTCTGCTCGATTGCCGACTCGATCGCCGGCGCATGGGCATCGAGAAGGGCCGCGTGGTCGGGATGCCAGGGGTCGTCGAGTAGGGGCCAGCGGGCAAGCAGGTCAGCGCGTAGGATGGCGTAGGCTGCGTCCCGCTCCGCCGTGAGCCGGTCCGCCTCCGCGGCGACCGTTTCCAGCTGCGCGCTGCTCACTGCGAGAGCTTCGTTCAGTTCCCCACGTCCGCTCACAGAAAGCTCGCCTCGAAGGGCCGTGATGACGGCGTCGTCTTCTGGGCTCGCCTCGAAGTAGGCGTCTTGCTGGGCGCCGCTCAGCGCCTTGTAGGCGTTTGCCTCCGTGCGCAGAAAGAACTCGCTCGTCGTGGTCGGAACGTCGAGTGAACGCGTTGCGATGCGCGCACGTGTATGGGCTTCGAGGAGGCTGATGCGTTCGTCGCCGTCGTAGTCGACGGCGATGGCTTCGCCGGCGCGATCGACGCCATGCAGCGCTTCTAGGAAATGAAGCACGTAGCCTTCTTGCTCGCCGCGCTGAGGGTTGGGATCGCACCCTGAAGCCTCGAGGTCCGCCGTCGTCGCGAAGAACCCGCAGCGGCGACCGGCAGCCGGACCTTCGCCCGCGATACCGCTCTCGTACGCAAGGGCGCCAAAGGCGCCGCCGAAGCAGCTCTTTACGATCACTCGGGCGGGGGCGCTGCCGAGCGCTTCCGCTACCTGCGAGGCGTCCAGCGTCGACTCGCCCCAAAGGTACGCAAAGCCCTCGGGATCTCCGTGGGCGGCAAGAAAGAAGGTTAGCGCCTCGTCGCGGGCCGCGAGCGTCCGCAGCGCATCGAGCACGACGGCGGCATCGGCGGGGCCGTCGGCCCGAAGGTCCGCCGAGCGATAGGCCACGCTGCGGTCGCGGGGATCGAAAAAATCCGCGATGGGCGAAACGCCCGGCGCCTCGTCCTGCACGGCCACGGGACTTCCATCGCCGCCGCCGTGAAGCACGAACGCTTGCAGACCGAGTTGGGAGAGTCGGTCGCGCGCGTGCACCAGGTCTTGGGCCAAGGAAACTGGCGAGGATGCGGGCGACGAGCCGCCGCCGACAATGAGCGCATTCGACGCGTCGAGACGGCCTTCGTGAAAGGCTGTGCTGACGTCGAAGGGCGGAGCCGCGGTTTCCCCGGCGGGCGACCGGTCGGGCGCCCCTTGTTGAGGAGAGCGTTGAAGATAGACGGCGCCGCCCCCCGCGAGCGCGCCGAAGGCCGCGGCGGCCAGGAGTGGCAGCTTCATTGGAGCGATGGCGTACCGGCGAGGGCCGACGAAAAGAAGGCGTCCACCAGGTCGCGCCCTTCGGCGGAAAACGCTACGCCGTGGCCACCGGCGAACTGACGAAGGCCCACGGTTGCGCCGTTCACGTTCGCCGACAGCGGCGTCGCTGCCGGAGCGAGCCCCGTCTCGGCCGCACCGACGACGGTGCGCAGCTCCGGACCGAAGAGCGGTGCGCCGGACGCCACGGCGGCGGCGTCGGTGGCGAGGGGCGGTGTGAAATCGTCGTCCGTGCCCTGCGTAAAGAGCACGTGCTTGGGCGCAAAGCCGGGCCGAGGACGAAGGGCTAGGTACGGCGAGAAGGTGGTGATATCGGTGACGTCCGTAACCGTCGAGAGCATCGCAAAGGCGGGATGCTCGTAGATGAGGCGCTCCGAGTCGGAAGCGACGCCCAAGGCCAGACCGACGACGTTTGGAATGTTCACGGGCTCGGTTTTCTCGACGAGGCTGATGGCGATCGTTCCGCCGGCGGCACTCAGGATTCCGCCGCGCGCGGTGTCGTCGGCGGCGAGGTAGAGCGGGCCGTTGAGTCCACCCTGCGAGTGGCCAAAGAAGTGAAGCTCGTCTCCGTTGAAGAAGGTGCCCTCGCCCAACACCATCGGGGCGACGGGGTTGTCGCGCACAAAGCGCGCCAGGCCCATGAGATCGACGGCCCCTTGCAGCTGGTTGTAGCGAAAGGCGTCGGCGTTGAAGAAGTTAAAGACGAGCACTTCGGGGGAGCCGCCGCCGGCCCGGGGGCCGTTGTGAATTTGATCGAACCCGACCATCGCGTAGCCAAGCTGGGCCGCGCGTTCGGCGGTCGCCCCAAGGAAAGACGTCGCATCGCCGCCCGTTCCGTGCGCGTAGAGGATCACGGGCCAGCCATCGGCGGGCATCTCCGTGCGGGGAATCGTCATCACGTAGCGCGCTTCGAACGATCCTTGCTGAACTGGCGCACCGCTCTCGTCGAAGCGCAGGGCGCCGCCGGCGTTTTCATACGGGGGTTCGCCATCCAGGTAGAGGGGCGCGTTGTAGAGGCCGTCGATGCGCGTGTACGTTTCCGTCACGTCGATCATGCGGGCGGAACGCGCGACGGGCGTGGGCGAACGTTGCGCGTCCAAGTGGTCGCGAACGGCGAAGAGCTCACTCGAAGCATCCTGGGTGGTGAAGACCGAGAGCGAGAGAATCGAATCGCGTTCGATGCCAGCGGCGCTGAGTTGCGCCAGCGGCTCGTCGTAGAACGCAGCAAGCGTTTCGACGCCCGCCTCACCCGTGAGCACGGCATCGATCGTGGCGCTGCGCTCCGCTGGCGTGCCTTCGGGGCCGGCGATGCCGCGAAGCAGTACGGCGGCGTAGCGAGTTTGCTCGCGAAGTGGCGCGCCGAAGGCGGGGCGCAAGTACACGCAGTTGCCCGGCCAGTAGAGCGTGGATTCCGCCACGAACCCGGCGACGGCGGGATGCACATCGCCGCTGCCGTCGAGGGCGATCAAGAGGGCGGTCGGGTCGTCGCCCTCCGTGCGAAGCGTCGTCTCGTCCAGGGCAGCGTCGAATCGAAAGTAGACAGGGGACGCGAGGCCAAAGCCTTGGAGGCGCTGCAGCGCGGCGATGTAGGGGGCCACGATTCGACTGTCCTCGTCGGGGAAGCCGCTCATGTCGAGGCCGTTTTCCGTACGGCGGAGGTCGCTTGGCCAGGGCGTGTCGAAGAAACCGCCTCCGTCTTCGAAGAGTGCAACGGGGGCCGGGTCCACCGGCTCCATCGGGTCGCTTCCGCATGCGATGAGAAGGGCGGCGGCGAGGCCGAGTGCGCGCATCATGGGCCGCAGCCTAGCGCCAGCCCGCGTAGCTCACCAGGCGCAGATGTTGGCGCTAGCGGTCCAAGACGGCGGCCATCGGCGCGCGTTGGCGGCATGAAATACGTACGCGCGCACAGATTTGATGGCGTCGCTTCCGCGCGCACCTGCGGAGGAGGTTTGATTTGCTCGGGAGAGGTGCATTCGGTACCTTCTAAGACCTCCAACCCTTTTCCATATCGAGGCACACATCGAAACCGTTTCCAGTCACCGCTCTCCCTTCACCTGCGGTGCGCCCAACACCATGAGCTTCCAAACCTTCACGGCGGTGCGACCATGAGCCGCGCGGACTACGGTTTTGGAAAGCGCCAACGAGAAAACGAAAAGGCGCGGAAGCGAAAAGAGAAGGCACGGCGCCGCGCCGAGAAGCGCTCCCGTGGGCCGAGTGAATCGGAGTACGTATCCGCCGAAGCGATGACCGGTGAGCTGCCGACCATCGACCAGGCGATGGCCGCGTTGCAGAAGCGCCAAAGCGGCGACCGCGGTGCGCGCTCCATCCCCTCGAAGCTTTTCGTGGGAAGTCTAAGCCGTCGCACGACGGTCGAGAGTCTGCGGGCGGCCTTTGAAGAGTTTGGTCCCGTGCTCGACGCAGTGGTCATCACCAACCGCGAGACGGGCGAGTCACGGGGCTTCGGGTTTGTCACGATGGAAAGCCGTCGCGACGGCCAGAAGGCCATGGAGGCGCTGAACGACGCCGAGCTGGACGGCCGCACGATCGTCGTCAACCCAGCGACCGAACGCTAAGCAGTCCAACGCCGCGCAGGCGCCAGGCAAAGCCGACGCATGGGTTCATGCGTCGGCTTTGTTGCGTTTGCCTGAGCGAGCGCGACTACAGCCGCGCCGGGCGCCGCTGTTCGCCCGGCGGCACAGTGGCCGAACGTCGTCGTCGAACGTAAGACGAGGCTGACGCTCAAAAAATGCCCCGAGTCGGCGGTGGAGCGGCCTTCGAAGTCGTTGCGCCGCCAATAAGCGCAGCCCTTCGCCTATTTGGCGCCCACTTCTCGCTTGATGTCCGGGTGGTTCAGGCGGACCAGGAGGTAGATGTAGACGACAAGCACGATCGCGCCGTTGAGCAAGGGCCAGGTCGATTTTACCTGCGGCGAATCGGGAAGAAGCGCTGCGGCGGTAGCGAGGTCGTCGGCGATGAGCAGCCGATGGCGGTAGGCGCTGAGCGTTTGCGCCACGACCCAGAGCGCGCCCGCAACGGCGGCGTTGCGGGCCCACCATAGGGCATTTGCATGGCGACGCATCAGCATGAACCCGCCCCACACGAGGAGGAGCGATACGACGATCCGGCTGGCTGCGAGGGCACTGCGGTTGGGATTCGACGCCAGCAGTGCGGCGACTTCGAGCTGCGCGTCCGCTTCCTCGGGCGAGGCGTCGGGGGCCGCGACCAAGTAGCGGTCGCCCTGCAGCTGAAAGGCGCCTTCGCACGCTCCGCAGGTACCCAGGCACGCCGTGAAGAACGCCAGGAAGAGTAAGGATGCGCCGCGTCGCTGTCGTTGTTCGTTCTCCACCGGTCCCTTACCTACGCATGGAGGTGTGCGCCGCCCGCGTCAACGCGGCGCGGCTTCCGATGAGCTCTAAAACTTCACGCGCCGCATGACGGCCCGCGGCAGCCAGCGAATGACCGTCATGACGGCGGCCCAGGGTGCCGGCGCGTACACGACCGGCGTGCCGCGGTCGATGGCGCGAAGGACGCGCGCCGCCACGTCCTTCGGCTCACCGGCGAAGGGCGGTGGCGAAAGGCCCTCGGTCATCTCCGTGCGCACGAAGCCCGGCTTGACCGTGACGACTCGCAGGCCGCTTTGACGGTAGCGATGATCGAGCCCCTCCAGGTAGCGGGTGAGGCCCGCCTTTGAAGCGCCGTAGAGCACGACGGGCTTTCGTCCGCGCTCGCCCGCCACGCTGCTAAAGACGCAGAGCGTTCCCCCGCGGCTCATGCGCTTTCGCGCCGCTTCGCAAAAGAGCACGGTGCCGGAGAAGTTGGTGGTGAGCACGCGCTCGGCGGCGACGGGGTCGGCTTCGAGGGCGTCCTGGGTGGCGAAGGCACCGGCGGTGACGACCACCGTGTCGATCTGGCCGAGGGCGTCCTCGGCTTTATCCAGGGCGACTTCGAAACCTTCCGCCTTGGCCAGGTCGCAGAGCGCCCAGCTCACAGCGCCGGCGGCGCCGCGAACCTCCAGGTCTTTCGCGGCTTCGCGCAGGGTTTCTTCGCTGCGGCCGAGAAGGAAGAGGCGATCGCCACGGCTCGCCATGGCTCGGGAAAGGGCCCGGCCCATCCCGGAGGTGGCGCCGAGAAAAGCGACGTTCATGGGGACGGCTAGCGAACGAGCAGCTCGAAGAGGGCGAAGTTCTCCGCTTCGTCCGCGTCGATTCGGCCGTCCGAGACGATCATGGCGCGGGCCGTCTCCAGGAAGAGCTCGCGGTGCTGCCGTGGAATCTCGGCGGGGTCGAGTTCGTCCGCCGTTGGGGGCAGCTTCAGCCACTCTTCCACCTGAGCGGTCTCTTCCTCGTCCAACTCGAGCTGCTTGACGAGCTTGCCAATGAACACGCGCTCTTCGTCCTGGATCTCCAAATCGGCCCAGGCAAAGGAGCAGATGAACTTCATGAGGCGCAGCCGGTCCTCGCGGTCGAGGGTCTGAATCATGACGGCGAATCTATCGGAAGTTGGTCCGGCTCGCGAGAGGGAAGGGCGCAATTCGCCACGTCGGGTGTGGGCTTCACCCGACAGGGGGTGATGCCTCGAGCCACGTGTGGCGCATTGGTGCGTGATTTCGCGCCCATAGTGGCCTTGGCAGCGAACCGGTCTCCGTGAAGAATGCGCCCGCGGGATACCTGACGGCCCCGCTCGCCTGTGATAGCAATCGGCGACTTTTCGGGAGGAATCGATGATTCAAGTTCGACATGGATTGGCCCTGGCGACCCTCGCCCTCGGCTTTGGGCTGGTGACGCCGGCAGCGCACGCGCAGCGAGAAGGCGAGTTCGCGGAGGCCGTCAGCACGGAGGCGCCGGAGGAGAACACGCTCAACTGGAACCTCGCCGCCGGCGGTGTCTTCAACGGCGGCAACACGAATTCGTGGTCGCTCAACGCAGGAACCAACCTCCGCTTTGTACGCGGGAGGCATGGTTTGTCCGTGGAATGGCTTTTCACATACGGACGCGCGGCAGCGCGCCGGGGTGCAGACGATCCTGAGGTTGTGGCGGGCACCGCCGAAGAGGGTACGTTCGGCGATACGGAGGACGTGGCACGGAACTCGAACGCGCGAGCTCGCTACGATTTCTTTCTCACGGACAACGACATTCTCTTCGCGGCGTTGGTCCATCGCTGGGATACCTTCGCCGGTCTCGACACCCGTCTTCAGGGCCAGCTTGGTTACCTCCGCTACTTCCTCAACGAGGAGAAGCACCAGATTTGGGGCGAGATTGGCTACGACATCACGTACGACACCTTCGTCGCTGACGTTGAAGACGACGTCGTTCACTCGGCGCGTCTCTACGTCGGCTACAACAACCAGCTCCGCGAAAACGTGCAGTTTCGGCTAGGCCTTGAAGCGCTCTTCGACTTCGAGAAGTTCTTTGGCAATGCCGACACGGACGAGGAGGGCTTTCCAGGTAACGACGGGGACTTCGGCGAAAACCTCCGTTTGACCTTTGACGCTGGCCTAAACGTGACGGTCGTGGACAGCCTTCAACTTGGCATTGCATTCAAGCTTCTCTACGACGAACAGCCCGCGGGCTTTGCAATCAGTGAAGACAGAAACGTACTTCTCGAGCGCGTCGATACGATCACCACGCTCTCGCTGGTGTACTCGATCCTCTAGGACGGTTAGGAAC
>JBCCRV010000287.1:0-8877 GCA_039201085.1 Myxococcota bacterium
CTCTAGCTCCATAGCGACGCAGAAGCTTAACCATCGCATCGTTCTTCTGAGCCAGAGCGCGCTCCATCGGATAGAAACGTTCGCGCCAACCGACATCCGGGTCGACTCCGTCGCGAAGGAAACGCTCGACTAGCTCAAGATCTCCGTGAGCCACCGCATCGCTCAAATTCGTTGGCATCGACCGCACCGCATCGGGACGTCTTAGTTGGTTGAGCACGTTGACGAACTCGTCCCAATCACCTTCACCGGCGGGATCAGGAACGAGCTCGAACGCCTGCTCAAGAGCCTTCCAAGGAAACCCCAACCGGCGCTGATGCTTCACCATTTCACGCGGGGATCGCCCGTCGGCACAGGGCGTATCCACGCGCGCCCCTGCTTCAATAAGCCACAACGCGCGCGCTTCCCGTCGCTCGTGCATTGCCTTAGCGGAACCCTTAGCGTCGACCAGGGCGGCGTGTAAGGGCGTTTGGCCCTGTCCGTCGGTCGCGTGCACGTCTGCGCCGGACGCCACCATGACCCTGAAGAACTCCTTGTCCGTTGGGCCCTGCGAAGCCCACGCATGAAGCGGCGTGATTCCATCGGTGCACGAGCGATTCACGTCCGCTCCGTGATCGAGAAGCCAGTGCAAAAGGCGAAGCCGGAGTTCGCATTCTGAAGCTGGCTCGCATTCACCCATGAGTATCGACACGATCGAGCTTCCAAAGCTGTCGATAGGATCGTTGGCCCGCAGCCCCGCCTCTGCGAGCAGGTCAAGGCAATCAAAGGAGGCGCTCTCTCCTTCATCGATGACCCGCCACACGAAGCTCTGGAGTACGCTGTCTTCGCCGTCGGCGTAGTTCGGGTCGGCACCCGCGTTCAAAAGGGCGGCGACTCGCTTCACCTGCACCGATTTGTTGAGCGTCTGCGACATCAGCGTCTTCGAGAGACGAACTCGCACACTGCCTGACGCCCGTGCCTTGGCGAGCTTCGCCCTTGGCGGCTCCGCCACGGACAACGTTTCAAGGGCGCGGGCGCGCTCCCTCGCATTCAGGTCAGGGAGCGACGCGACAAGCGCCTCGGCGCTTTCAAACGCTGCGTACCCTTTTGTTCGGTACTTCTGAAGCTCACGTTTTCGTTCGGCGTTGCCGTCGTCGACTTCCCGACTCTTGACGCCCCCAACCCTTCCGACGACACCCGTCCAAACATCAACCCAGCCATCGCTGCTTCGAATCGCGACAAAGCGCGCAGCGGCCCCTTGCTCCTTTCGAACCAGACGCTCCCAAACGGTTCCGTCCCCCACGGTTCAATAATAGCCATTTCAATGAGCCTGGTGGGGATTCATGTTCCGATAGACAGCTCATGCCTCGCCGCCCGGTTGTGTAAGACTCCAGCGAATCGGTCCACGCGAAATGAAACCCAAACCCAACCCAGAGTCGCCAGTTGGCCGCTACCGCAACCTTTCAGTGACGCGCCTGGAAAGGCAGGGCGCCTATCTGGCGGAACCTGCGCTCGAGGGCGGCGAGGTGCTCTTGCCGGCGCGCTTCGTGCCTGAAGGCACGGCGGTGGGCGATGCGTTCGACGTGTTCGTCTACACGGACTCGGAAGACCGGCCCGTCGCGACGACGCAGACGCCCCACGCCGCCGTCGGCGACTTCGCGTATCTGCGCGTCGTCGATACGAGTGTTCATGGCGCCTTCTTGGATTGGGGCCTCGACAAGGATCTCTTTGCGCCGCGGGACGAACAGATCCGCGATTTGGAAGAGGGCGATAAGGCGGTCTTTGCGGTGCGACTTCACGCGAAAACAAACCGCGTCATCGCCTGCAGCCGACTGGCCCCTCATTTCAGCTACGAGGTGGAGGGACTGCGAAGCGGCGATCTTGTGGACCTGTTGGTGTACGGAAAAACCGAGCAGGGCTACCGCGTCGTAGTCAACGGGCGCTACGCCGGCATGGTCTACTTCAGCGAAGCGTTTGTGAAGCTTCAGCTCGGCCAGCGAACGGAAGGCTACGTGAGCCAGCTTCGGGACGACGGCCGCATTGACGTGCGCCTTCAGCGCGCTGGCCAGGCCGGCGTGGCCGACGCGGAAAGCGTGCTCCTACAAGCCATCGATGACGCCGGCGGCTTCCTCGACCTGCACGACAAGTCCGATCCGAAGGAGATTCGCGCCCGCCTCGGCATCAGCAAGAAGGTCTTCAAGAAGGCCGCGGGCGGTCTCTACCGACGACGAAAGATCGCGATCGAAGACGGCGGTCTCCGCCGAGTGTAATCCACGGTCGTCGTCGAAGAAGTAGAACGAAGACAGCGTGGACGATGATTCCCGTCGCGCCGCTCTCCGGTGCCTTGACGGGCGCCGACTACGTTTGTCCCAACGGTGACCGCGAGTACATCGAGTTCGCGTTGAGCAGCCCGGGTGTTCACCGGATCTCGCTCGAGTAGGGAAGAAACGCGGGCAGGCCGCGTGTTGGCAGGGAGACGAGCGCCTCATTCAGCGGCGGACTCGGGACCTGCGCGACTCCTCCATCAAACTCAGGCGTACCTTGACCCCACCGCCAGCCCAATGAAACCGTGCCCTCCGTGAGCGTGAGCGTGGGATGCAAACGCGAAGTTTGGCCGCTGCTGCTTTTGCTGGCCCTTCTCACCGGATGCTCGAACCGTGACGAGCGCGAGCCCGCGCCACCAAACGAAGTGCCGCCTCAGGTCGCTGAAGCCCCCGGCCAGCAAACGGAGCGCACAGAAACGGAGCACACAGAAGGGCGCGAAGACCCGCCGACGGAAAGCACCGGGGATCACGGAGACGACGAAGACGACGTCGAAAGCTGGTGCTGGGAAGGCCGTCGCTTTCGCTTCGAACGCTCGGAACACGAGCCCCCCAGCGAACGCACGGAAGTACGCATCGATGGGCTTCGGTGGTCCATCGCCGAGAGCCGCGAGGGCCACGGGCCCACAGTGTTCGAGCGTTACAAAGAGACCGAGGGCCAAACGTGGGTTCGGGTGCGATGGCTTCCCTCGGGTGAGAGCCCGCTGCCAGGGGAAGTGCGCTTGCTACGCGTCGGCGATGCCCCGTCGGAAAGCTACGAGATGTCGCCGGAAAACTCCTACGCTCTCTTGCATTCGGAAGCGCCCACCGCGTGCCTTCTTCAGGCCTACGCATACCAACCGGACGACACAACCTACGAATGCGAGGAGCTGCCCTGGTCGTCGTCGGCAACGAGGAAGCCCTCTTCATTCCGCGGATCGGAGGACGCCCCCGCGACGTGCCCTTCGTCTTTGACTGGGAGGAAAACTGGATGCCGCAGGTGTACGGACTGCCAACAGCCTGGCGCTATGAAGGCGGCCGGATCATCCAGGAAGCTACGAGCAGCGACGAAAACCGCCCTGAGCCGTCCATGCCCTCGGTAGAATAGAACCGGTCGCCTTCGTTTCCCGAACGATACGTATCATAACCAATACCGATCCTTCATCGATAACCAGGGAACTCCGTTATTGGTCCACGCAGACGCTACGGGCGTCGTTGGTTTCTTCGCTGATACCTCCGCAAATCACGTTGGCGGCTTGTTGCGCTTCGCTGCAGCGGCGAAAGGCTTCGCCCGCCGGATCGATCACCGCACAGCCGTCGAGGCAGCCGACGTAGTCTGCAAAGGACTGCACCCGACAGTTGAAGATGGGAACATCGCCGTCGCTTTGAAAGGCCGCTTCTACGCAGGTGATCTCGCCTTCCGAGTCGAGCGTCAGCGGCGTATCCAACAAGCAGGCGGCGACACTCGCAAAGAGACCGTCCTCGGCGGCGCAGCGGCAGAAGAGCTCGCGAAGGTCCGCTTCCAAACGGGCGAGCCGTCGAACTTCTGGCGCCAGGGCTGGAACGTCCAAACGACGGGCATCCGGGTCGAGGCCGGCTTCCAAGCCCGCCTCGGGAGCACCGCCGTCTTCGGGAAGCACGACCGACGATGCGCATGCTGAAGCCATCAAGATCCACGCCCATCGAACCATTGCGTGATCTACGCTGGGACCAGACGCACGTTTCGTGGCTGGGAAGCAAAAATTTCTGCATCTCGCGATGGGGATAAGTCCTGGGGAAAGGTGCGGGGTTAAGTTGGGAGGGCATCTTTCCCCGTCTCATCCCGATTTTGACCATGGTTCAAGAATCTAAGATTACCCATCAATAACATATACTTAGAACGATCGTTCCCCAATCCACAGCCCTTAAGAAGATGACGTTTTTAAAGATCTTCTTTTGAGTTATTCCCCGGGGCGTCCCCACTTGGGAAAAGCCAGTCCAAACTCGCGCAAAAGGGGTCGAGCTTCCGCTCACGAGTGTGCTACGGCTCCCGCTGGAGCGCAGTTCGCGCTTCCACCGCTTTCTGTTCGAGGTTCGCCATGGAATTCGTGATTCGCCAGCGTGATTTTCTTCGTGGGCTTGCCCGCACGCACGCCGTCGCCGACCGAAAAAACTCGATGCCGATCCTCTCGAACGTGCTTCTCACGGCCGACGGAAACGGCCGGCTTCGCCTCTCCGCGACCGACCTCTACCTCGGCGTCAGCGCCGTCGTGCCGGCGGAAATCACCAAGGGCGGCTCGATCACCGTCGCAGCGCGTACGCTCTTCGACATCGTCAAAGCCATGCCCGACGGCGACATCCACTGGAACGAGGATGGCAGCGCCAGCACGCTTGTGCAGGGCAAGATCCGCTACACGATACCCGGCCTGCCCGGCGACGATTTCCCGCCTTTGCCCAACCCCGGCGACGCGGATTTCGCCGTCGTCGACGCAGCCCAAGTGGCCGAGCTCATCGGGCTCACGAGCTACTCCATGTCGAGCGACGACACGCGTCCGCACCTGGCCGGCACGCTCTTCGAAGGCGACGGCAAGGTACTTCGCATGGTTACCACGGACGGCCATCGCCTGAGCAAGGCCGAGAGCAAGATCGACGGCGAAGGCATGCTGAACTACTCGATGCTCGTGCCCCATAAGGGCGTCGGCGAACTGAAGCGCGTGCTCGACGACGCCAAGGGCAGCAAGGGCGCCGACACGCCCCCAAAAGTGGAAATCGCCACCGTGGCGGGCAACGCGTTCTTCAAGCGCGACGACGTGCTTCTTAGCGTCAAGCTCGCGGACGAGCAGTTCCCGCCCTACGACAAGGTCATTCCGCAGAAGCAGACGAAGCGCGTCGTCGCGCTGCGCGCCCGTCTGCTCGACGCCCTTCGGCGCATAAGTCTCGTCGCCAGCGACAAGAGTGGCGGCGTGCAGCTTCACCTCGAGGAGGGTTTCCTTCGCATTCAGAGCCAGAACCCGGACGTGGGCGAAGGCGCGGAAGAAGTGGAAGTCGACTACGCCGGTGACTCCGTCAGCATTGGCTTCAACGCGCGCTACTTGCTCGATGCGCTTGGCGCCCTTTCGCACGATGAAGTGGCCCTTGAGCTCAACGGTGAACTCGACCCCGGGGTGGTGCGTCCCGTCGGCGACGGAACCGACTACGTGGGCGTGATCATGCCCATGCGCATCTGAGCCACGCGTCGACCCAAACTCACCATGGCCATTCCGATCCATGCCCTTAGTGCCGTCGAGCTCCGTCAAAAGCTGGACGCTGGCGAACTTTCTTCCGTTGAAATCGTCAAGGCCCTTCACGCCCGCGCAGACGAAGTCGAGCCGAAGGTCAACGCTTTTGCCCACCAGCTGCGTCGCACGGCGCTGAAGCGCGCAGGCGAATGCGACGACGCGCGCCGGCGCGGCGATGAGCTCGGCCCGCTTCACGGCGTCCCCCTCACCATCAAAGAGTCCCTCGACACCGTTGGCATTGCGTCCACGCTGGGCATGCGCAGCCGTCTCGGTTCACCGGCCACGCGCGATTCGGTCGTGGCGCAGGTTGTCAAAGAGGCGGGCGCCATCGTGGTCGGCAAGACGAACGTCCCGCAAACGCTGCTCGCGCCCCTCGAGAGCACGAACGAGCTCTTCGGTACGACGAACAACCCCTGGAGCCTCAACCATGCGCCCGGCGGAAGCAGCGGCGGCGAAGGCGCGGCCGTGGCCGCCGGTCTCAGCCCGATGGGCATCGGTACGGACATTGGTGGAAGCGTTCGTGCGCCGGCGGCCCTCTGCGGCGTGCTAGGACTCAAACCCACGGGCGATCGCTGGTCCAACCTGGGCGCTGCCAGCGCCATCAACGGCCAGGAGTTCATTCGCACGCAAACCGGTCCCTTCGCCCGAACGACGGCCGACCTCACGCTGCTCATGCAGGTGCTGAACTGCCGCCGTCAATCGGAGCTCGATCCCCGCGTTCCACCGATGGCTTTTGACGATCCCGCCGAGGTCGATGTGACGTCGCTGCGCGTCGGGTTCTTCGAAGATGACGGTTTCTTCACGCCCGCTGCGTCCGTGCGCCGCGCCGTTCGCGAAGCGGTGGCCTTGCTCGAAGAGTCGGGCATCGAAGTCGTCCGCTACGCGCCGCCCAACGTGGAAGCCATCGCCTTCAACTACCTTCGCGGCATTTCCGCCGACGGCCTTGCGACCCTCGATGCGGCGCTCGGTGACGAAGCGCTGATCCAGCCCCTACGCACGATGGGCCGGCTCGCGCGCATGCCGCGCCGCGCCCGTGCGGGCCTGGCGAAGGCGCTGCGCCTGATGGGCGAAGAACGCGTGCCCGAGATGCTCAACTCCTTGGGCGAAAAGGATGTCGCGACCTTCTGGGCGCGCACCGCGGAGCGCAACCAGCATCGCATCGACGAGCACCGCGCGTGGCAGCGCGACGGCCTCGACGCCCTGCTCACGCCCACCATGATCACGCCCGCCGTGCCCCATGGCCAGAGCCATGACTTCACGCTCTCGTTCGTGAACATGGCGCGCTACAACTACCTCGACCGCCCCGCCGGTGTGGTGCCGATCACCCGCGTCCGTCCCGACGAAATCCGCCGCACAGGCCTGCGCGACCGCCTTGAAAAGCGCGCCGCCGCCATCGAAAACGAAAGCGTCGGCTTGCCCGTCGGCGTGCAGCTCGTGGGCCGGCCTTGGGAGGAATCGCGCCTCCTAGCCCTCATGGCCCATCTCGAAGGGCTCGCCAGCAAGGGCGAACTCTTCCCCCGCACGCCCGTCGATCCGTAGACACGCCCGTCGATCCTCAGATTGGTGTCGGCGGTTCCGTGCCACCCCCGTCCACGCTCCCGCCCAATGGGAGCGAAGGGCGGTCTAAAGTTCGGCGCGTACCGGCCGCTTCCTAGGGCGTATGCGCCCACCCCCGAAAACGAATCGCCTTCGGCGCTCGGACGCCCTTGCGGAGGGCGATGCCGATCTGCAGAGTGTTTAGGTGGGCGATCGGAAAAAGCCGGTGGGCGAACTTCTGGACCTTCGCGGCCTTGGCACCGCGTTCCTCATCGTCGCCGTCCTTCCCGAAACGCTTTTCATCGGTGCCCGTGCCCTCACCTCGGACGCAGGTTTTTCACTGATGGCCCTTTGCATGGCCACGGCCCTCGGCGTCGTCGGCTATGCCGCATACCGTGAGCAGGTCGTCACCGTTCGCCGCGTTAACGCCCTGCGCGACCCGGCCCGGCGCGACGCGATGATCGCGCACCTTCGGCGCACGGTGCTTCGCGCCACCCAGCGCGGCGACTACCAAACGCTCGAGGAGGCCGTTCGCGAAGCCGTTGAAGCGCTCTTGCTCGCGGGCTGCTGGGATGAGGTTCGCTGGTTCATCGAGCGAAGCCCCCGTGGTCGCCCGGCCTTCTACCGCTGGCTGATGGGCGTCTCGGCCCTTGCGGCCCTCCGCGAAGGCGACGACGAAGGCGCAAAGAACGCGCTTGATTCGGTGCATGTGGAAGGTCCTTGGCTCGAGTCGATCGACGCTTTGCGGCTGGCCCTCCGCGGCGACGGAGACGACGCGATGGCCCGTCTCGGCGACGATCCGCCTCGCACGAGCCCCGCCGTTGCCCATCAACGCTGGCTTGCCCGCGTGCACGCCTTGGCTGCTGTGGGCCGGCGCCACGAGGCCGCCATGATGCTTGCGGCTCGCACCGATGCGCTCACGGCGGTGCTTGTTCCCGAAGGGCCGGCCAGTTCGCTCGCCCTCGGATTGATGCACGACCAGGGCGGTCCGTTCCGCGCGCCCCACTAGTCTGGTCCCCTGGCAGAGAGGTTTTGACCCTTTGAGCTCGGCCCTCGCCACCGATCTTGCGGCGCCTCCTCTTCGAATACGCTTCGGCGTGTCCTTCGTCGAACGCCCCGCAACCTCGAAGCCGATCATCCAAACTCAAAAGGTCAAAACCTCTCTGCCAGGGGACTAGCCGCCTAAATCCGCCCACCCAAACGGGCGAAGGGGCGCTAGCATCCAGCCAATGGGCGGCGCGCTGGCCACAGGTAATCCCCACACGAGCGACGCCGCCGAAGCGCTCCTTCGTGACGGAGGCAATGCGGTGGACGCGGCCGTGGCGGCGTGCCTGGCGGCCTTCGTGGCCGAGCCCCTCCTGGCGAGCGCCGGCGGAAGCGGCATTCTGACGCTCCGCCAGCGGAGCGGCGAATGCGCGCTTGTGGACTTCTTCTCCGCCATGCCTTCGGTTCCGCTGGGCGAGCGCGACTTCGCCGCCGTCGATGTCGATTTCGGTTCGGCGATTCAGCGCTTTCACGTCGGACGGGCCAGCGTGGCGGCGCCCATGGCGCTTCCTGGCCTTTCCGAAGCGCTGAGGCGCTTCGGAACGCGTCCCCTTCGAATCGTGGCGGAACCGGCGATCGCGCTGGCCAAAGAAGGGCCGAAGGTGACGCCCGAGTCGGCGGAAGTGTTCTCCCTGCTCTGGCCGATCAACCTCCGTGGCACTTCCGTTGCCTACGTGGACGGCGATGCGCCGCCCAAGGCGGGAAGTCGCCGCCCCATGCCGGGCCTCGCCGACCTGCTCACGGCCTTTGCCGAAGAGGGCACC
>JBCCRV010000288.1:0-8858 GCA_039201085.1 Myxococcota bacterium
CTTCGTCTTTTTCGTCATACAGTATTCGTTCACAACAGCTGCTCCACGTATGACGAAAAAGACGAAGAGCGTCCCCCTCTCAACTGCCTCTCACTAGGCGCTGACTATGCTCCACGTATGACGAAAAAGACGAAGAGCGTCCCCCTCTCACTAGGCGCTGACTATGGATCGACCTGAACGTCCCTACCTTTTCTACGGCGCGACGCGCCCTTTGTAGCAAGTGCCTCATGGTGTGTGATGCGAAGGAGATCATTCAGGACGGGCGCGTTTACCTTCAGAAGCGCTGCCCGGAGCACGGCGTTGAAAAGGTGCTGCTGAGCGATGACGTCGAATACTTCAAGCTCTGCCGCGAGGTGTACCTCAAGCCGCCGGAGCAGCCTTTTCATCACAATACGGGCATCGAATACGGGTGCCCCTACGACTGCGGCATTTGCCCAGACCATGAGCAGCACGGGTGCGTGAGCGTCTTGGAGGTCACGGACCACTGCAACCTGCGCTGTCCGACGTGCTTTGCGCAGAGCGGTCCGCATCGGCACACGCACCGATCGATGGCGCAGATCGAAGCGATGCTCGACTGCATCGTGCGCAACGAACGCGAGCCGGACGTGGTGCAGGTGTCCGGTGGCGAGCCGACGGTGCACCCGGAGTTCTTTGACATTCTGGACGCTTGTCGGGCGCGACCGATTCGTCACCTGATGGTCAACACCAACGGCATTCGCATCGCGAAGGAGCGCGACTTTGCGGAGCGCCTGGCGACCTACATGCCGCGTTTCGAACTCTACCTGCAGTTCGACGGCACGGACGACGCGATCAGTCAGGAGCTGCGCGGCGCGAAGCTCTTCGACTTGAAGGAGCGGGCGCTTCAGACCCTCGATGAGCTCGGCGTGTCGACAACGCTCGTCGCCACAATCAAGCGCGGCCTCAATGACGATAAGATCGGCGAGATCTTGGAGTACGCGGCGTCCCACTCATGCGTGCGCGGCGTGACCTTTCAGCCCGTGTACGACGAAGGCCGGAACGAAGGCTTCGACGCCCAGCTGCACCGGCTCACGGTGAGCGAAGTGCGGCGGCGCATTCACGAGCAGTTTGATGCGTTCACGCCCGAAGACGTCGTGCCCGTGCCCTGCCACCCGGATGCCATCGCGATGGCCTACGCGATGCGCGGCGCGGGCTCCGATTTCGACAAGCTCACGCCCCTCACCCGCTACATCCCGAAGGATGTGCTGCTCGAAGGCGGCAAGAACACGATCATCTACGAGGGTGACCGCGCGCTGATGGGCGCCGTTACGGAGCGCATCTTTCAGACCTTCTCCACGGGCCATGGGCCCGAAGGCGCGTCGAAGGCGCTGGGCGATCTGATGTGCTGCTTGCCGCAGATCGACGCCCCAGACATCGGCTACGAGCGTGTCTTTCGCGTGATCATCATGCAGTTCCTCGATCGGCACACGATGGACCTGCGCTCGGTGCGCAAGAGCTGCGTGCACATCGCGCACCGCGATGGCAAGCGCATGATCCCCTTCGACACCTACAACCTCTTCTACCGTGAGCCGGAGCAGGTGGCGCAACTGAAGAAAATTCGTCGGCGCATCGGCGGGCACGCCGAGCGCAGAAGCCTGACGGTCGTCTAACGCTCGCCTTCATGCCGATCCCCTACGCCGTGGCGGTGGTGAGCGCCTTTATCGTGGGCGGCTATATTCGCCGCCGCGAAGGCGTACGTCTCGGCTACGTGCGCGATCCGCGCTACCGCTGGGTGGGCCTCGCATGCCTGCTCGGCGCGGTCCTGGGCGCCAAGCTGGGCATGCTCTTCTACCTGAGCGTCGACCAGCTTCTGGAACTGGGCGCCCGCGCGGCGGACCTTCGCTTTGATGGAAAGACCGTGCTGGGCGCGATCACCGGCGGCTACATCGCCGGAGAACTCGCGAAGAAGGCGCTTGGCGTTCGCTACTCCACCGGCGACGCGCTCGCGGTGGCGTTGCCCGTGGGGCAGGCGATCGGACGGCTGGGATGCTTCTTCACGGGCTGCTGTTTTGGGGCGCCCTGCGAGCTTCCTTGGAGCGTCGCCCAGCACGACGCCGTCCGTCATCCCGTGCAGCTCTACGAGTCGGCTGCCTGTCTCGCGCTCGCAGGGTGGCTCTGGTCGACTCGAACGCGCCCGCGCCGCGCGGGTTTTCTCTTTCGCTACTACCTGATCGGCTACGCGGCGATTCGCTTTTCCATGGAGTTCTTCCGGGGCGAGCCGCAGCGGCAGCTCGGGCCGCTCTCCTACGCGCAGGTGTACTGCCTCATCATCGCACTGGTCTTTGCAGTTTCGCTGCGCGGGAAGCACGGCGACGCCACCATGCGATGAGTCCATCGAACTGAATGCGCAGCGGATGGTTCGTCGGGCTTCGGCCTTCGACGCCGGCGTCCACTTCCTCCAGGCCCGGATGGTACGTGCCGAAGAGCCGATCCCAAATCATGAAGGTCGAACCGTAGTTCTTCTGCGAAAGCTCAGGGTTACGGCTGTGGTGTACACGGTGAATATTGGGCGTGTTGAAGACGCGGTCGAGCCCCTTGAAGCGGCTCACGAGGTCCGTGTGGCACACGAACTGCCAGCCGTCGTTGATCTCGATCAGCAGAAGCAGCCAAAGGGCGGGCAGTCCGAGAAGCGCGAGCGGAAGGAAGGCGTAGTAGCTAAAGAAGCTCTCGATCCAGTTGAGGCGAAAGGTGGCAAAGAACGTCAATCGCTCGGACGAATGGTGCGTCGAATGCAGCGCCCAGCCGAGGTCGAACGAATGCATGAAGCGGTGCTTCCAGTAGTAGACGAAGTCCACCAGCACGTAGGCAACGAGGAGCGTGAGCGGCGTGGCTTCGAGGGACCAGGGAACAAGGTTCGCCACGAAGCAGAAGGTCGCGACGCGCGCGGCGAGTGTGAATCCGCGAAGGAGTGGGTCCACGGCGAAGATCGCGCCGTTCGCCGCATGCGCCCCCACGTCCGGCGACCGCAGGCGGGCGATGGCGAAGTACGTAAGCTCCGCCATTACCAAGAGAAAAAGCAGGGCCGTCGAAGCGACATAGAAGCTGGGCGGAAGAACCATGAGCGGGCGCGTTGCGCCCGAAAACCGTGCCACCCCACTTGAGTCAGCGCCAGCAGGCTCCACGTATGACGAAGAAGACGAAGAGCGTCCCCGCTCCTCATCCCCGTGCCACCCGCTCCTCATCCCCGAAAACCGTGCCACCCCACTTGAGTCAGCGCCAGCAGGCTCCACGTATGACGAAGAAGACGAAGAGCGTCCCCGCTCCTCATCCCCGACGCCCCCGCTCCTCATCCCCGACGCGGCTCATCCGATCCGGCGTTTAGTTCGTGTACCATCGAGCCGTGCGCGCCCCCGCAGGTTGCCAGATCATTCGACGCCTAGACGCTGGCGGTCAGGTCGCATTCTTGCGTTGCAAGCACAACCGCTTGGGTGATGTCTGCGTGATAGTGGCCCCGTCTAACACGTGGCCTCCATGGGCCGATCCAGGTTTGTTTGAGCGGGTGCCACCCCATCCAACCATCGTACGTCTCTACGAGAGCGTGTACGGCATTGGAGAACAGCGTCAGTACGACGCCGTTGTCGTCGAATGGACCGACGGGCAGACCCTGCAGGAGTTGGTCGAGCACGAAGGTCCACTACCGATCGACCGCGCGGCCCATATCTCGCAGCAAGTCTGCGACGCTCTCCTCTACGTGAAGGTTGGCATTCCGCTGGCGTCGGGGGAGCTGCTTCCATGTGCGCACGGGCATCTCGGTCCTCGATGGGTTCACGTAGAAGACGGTGGCCAGGTCAAACTGGGAGGCTGGGGGTTGTTTGCGCTCAAGCCGGAAGATCGTGACCGGCGGATGCGCGAGCGACTCATGACGGTGCCACCAGAGTCCGCGAGAGGAGAACAGCATGAGGCGAGCTACGCTCAGGATGTGTTTGGTCTCGGAGCAATTCTTCATTTCGCGCTAACTGGCCGCGGGATGTACGGAGACGACTACTCCCTAGATGCCCTTGTGCCGCTACTGCGAAGCGGACGAGTCATGCTCGACCCGAGTTTGCCGATGAATGCGGGCAGGGCCATCGCCTCGTTGACTGCACCCAAGCCGGCAGACAGGCCTACTCTCGAACAAGCCAACGACCTTCTTTTGGGGCTAAAAAGCACGTTCGAGTAAGAGGGAGCTACCCCTTTGACCTTCACGACGTGAAGCGCGGGACAAGAAGAGCAGGTCGCCAAACTCGTGGGCGAGCAGCCCTTTGCGGGTGGCGCGGGCGTGCAGGGCGTAGAGCACGTGATCGTCCGCAAAGGCGCGAAGCAGTTCCCAGTGGGACTCGCCGGGCGAATGCATGCCCGTCAGGATCGCGGACACGACGCGCAGCGGGGTGTTCGGTCCGAGCACGAGGGTGGCGATGCCTTCGCCGGCGTGAAGGGGGCCGTGCTCCGCGGCGGACTCGAGGGCGCGCACCACGGTCGTGCCTACGGCAATGACGCGCTCCGCGCCTTCGATCGCCCGCACGGTGGGTTCGGGGATCGCGTAGCGCTCGGGGAAGGGCAGCTGGCGATCGATGCGGGGGTCGCCCGTGGCCGAAAGGCCCGCGCCGTGCGTAAGCCAGGCGACCTGCGCGCCGCGGGCTTCGATCGCCTGGAGCAGCGCGAAGGAAAGGGGCCGTCCGGTGGACGGCATCTCCACGGCCCACGCGGGTCCGCCGTAGGGGGTCTGCACTTCGCTGAGGCGAAGGGGCCGCTCCAGGTGCGCGTACTGAACCGGCGCGGCGGCTTCGAAGAGAAACTCCGCCATGTCGTCCGTCTCAAACTCCACGCTTAGCCAGCGTTCGCTGAGGGCATGCTCGGCTCGAACCACGGCGCTTTCGCCGCCGGCGAAGTGAATCCGATCGCCAAGCGCAAGGGACGGCGGCGCGGGCCGGCGGTCGGTGTCCGTGCGCCAGTCGCCGCTGCCGAAGAGCACAACGTCACGCACCTTTGCAAAGGGCTCGCGGTTGGGGAGAAGCCGAAGCTCCACGGCGGCGTCACCGCCCGTGCGGCCATGCAGGCTCGCGGGCAGGGTAGACGCGTTGTTCAGGACGAGCACGTCGCCCGGTTCAAAGAGGGCGGCGACGGCTTCGACGGGAAGCACGCCGTGGGCTGCGCTGAGCACGCGGGTGTCGCTCAGCGGGCGCTGCGGATCGCGTGCTGGACGCAGGGCGAGGGGGACGTGATTGAGGGCCTTCATCATGCTGCCTCCGACGCGATCCAACGGGCCGGAAGGGCGCGCCCTTCGATGCGGCGAAGAATGCGGTCGGCAACGTCCGCCGGGTCGGCGAGCGTGGCGGGGTCCGCGTCGGGAAGGGCCGCGGCGTGCATGGCGGTGTTCATTTCGCCCGGGTCAACGGCGCTCACCTGCACGCCCGATCCGTTCAGCTCGTGGTGCAGCGAATGAAGCAGGGCGTCCGTGGCGGCCTTGGACGCGCCGTATGCGCCCCAGGTCGGATAGCCGCCAGTGGCGGCGTCCGAGCTGATCGCGAGCACGAGGCCCCGTCCCTGCGCGCGCATCGGTCCAAGAAGGGCCCGGGTGAGACGCGCTGGGCCAAATACGTTCACATCAAAGACGTGCTCAAGGGCCTGCTCCGGCAGGCTTTCAAACGTCGGCAGCGGCGTGGGCCCGAGGGTGGACGCGTTGTGAATGAGCAGGTCGATCGGACCACCGGCCAGTTCAGCGGCGCGTTGGGCGAGGCCGATGGCGCTGTCTGCACCAATGTCCGCTTGGAGAAAGTGCGGGTCCGGCTTCGCCGGTGGACGGCGGGCGACGCCCACGGCGGCAGCGCCGCGAGCGCGCAGCGACTGCACAAGCGCAAGGCCCAGTCCGCGGGTGGCGCCGGTCACAAGGGCGCGGGTGCGGTGGTCGAGGGGGAATGGCATGGAAGGCTCCTTTCGTTCCCTTCGAGGCTGACGCGGCACCGTTGACATGGCATCGAATCGGTTGCTTCATCAACAAGGCGACGCTTCATCGACAGGCGCGGGCGTCCCCGGCGCGTTGCGGGCTACCTGGTGAACTTGATGAACGAACTTGATCCCGAACACGCCGGCGAACGGCTCGCCAGCAATGTGCGCGCCCTGCGCGACGGCCGCGGCCTCAGCCAAGCGCAGGTGGCCAAGATGGCGGGGGTTCCGCGCGCAACCTGGGCCACGGTGGAGGCGGGCGGTTCGAACCCGACGCTCGCTGTGCTGCTCAAGATCGCCGGCGTGCTTGGCGTGAGCCTGGAAGAACTCGTCGCGCCGCCCCGGGGAACCGGGCGTCTGGTCGCCCGTAGTGCCCTGAAGACCCGCCGGCGCGGCGGCGTGACGGTGACGGACCTCGTGCCCGAACCGCTACCGTCCACGCAGATGGAGCGCATGGCTTTCGAGCCGGGTGCGACGCTTCGCGGCCGGCCGCATACGGCAGGCACACGCGAGTATTTCTGCTGCGAGCGCGGCCAGCTCAGCCTGGTGGCCGGCGGCCAAGAGTGGCGCCTCGAAGAAGGCGACGTGGTCGTCTTTCGCGGCGACCAGAAGCACAGCTACCGAAACGTGGGCCGCGGCGCCGCCGTGGCGTACTCGGTGGTCGTACTCGCTCCGGGCTGAAGAGTTCGCCATTCAGGCGGCACGCCAATCTGCCCCGCTTGTCGCGGGACGGCAGCGGCGGCACGCTGCAGGGCATGAACTTGGGACAGCCACTTTCCGAGCTGCCGTGGATTCGGCGCCTTGTCGACCTTGAGGACGCGCGAAGCGAACAGACGCCGGAGGTTGGCAGACAGGCCTTCGCAGCGACGGGCAAGCGCCTGGGCGACGAGTTACGGAGCGGACCGACCGTTCAGGCGGTGCGCACGCTCGACCTCACGACCTTGGTCTACCCGGCGCCCTACGCCTTCGACCATTCGCTCGCCGTGCCGCTCCCGTACGTGGGCCTGTCCCATCGCTGTCTCTACGTCGAGCTCAACACCGAGGACGGCTTGAAGCGCGTGCTCTTCAACCCAACGGACTTCGTGGCGTCGGAAGCGACGCCCTACTTCGCCGACATGCTCGCGCGCCTTCCGAGCAAGCGGCTGGCGCGCAAGCTGCTCGCCAAGCAGGGCGGTCAGGTGGACGAACAGCTGCGCGCCCTGGGCGTTCAGCCCGAGTCGATCGATGTGATCGCTTTCGATCACTTTCACACGCAGGACTTGCGCCCCCTTCTCGGCACGGCGGAGATCGCAGCGCGATTTCCGAACGCTTACCTCTTGGCACCCAAGGTCGCGTGGCGCGATTGGGACGCGCTCCATCCGATGCAGCAGCCGTGGTTCGTGGCCCGCGGCAAAGACGGTCTTTCGATGGAGCGGGTCGTGCTCACGGAAGACGACCTCTACCTGGGCGAAGGCTGCGTGCTTCTGCAAACGCCCGGTCATACGCGCGGCAACCAAAGCCTCTTTGTGCACGGTGAGCGCGGCGTTTTCGGCGTCAGTGAAAACGGCTGCTGCGCCGACAACTGGTCGCCGGAAGCGAGCCGCCTACCGGGCGTGCGCCGATCGGCGGCGCGCCGCGGCCTCGACGTGATCATGAACGTGAACACGCCCGAGCTCGCGTCGCAGCAGTACAACGCGATGATTCTCGAACGCTCGATCGTGTGCCCGGCCGAAGACGGCGCGCCCTTCGTGCAGATGTTCAGCTCGAGCGAAGTCAGCCCGACTTGGGTCGCGCCCGGCATTCGTCCCACGTGGAGCATGGGCGAACGGGACTCGGGAACGCTCGCTGCGTAGGTGGCGTGGCCTTGGGGTGACGGTGCTCCCGCTGCGACGGTTGATGAGACGGGTCCGGCGGGGGATCGGGTGAGGGTGACGGGTCCGGTTAGGGTGAGGGCGACGGTTCGGGCGAGGGCGGCGGCTCGGGCGAAGGCCGCGGCTCGGGCGAGGGCGACGGTTCGGGCGAAGGCCGCGGCTCGGGCGAGGGCGACGGTTCGGGCGAGGGCGACGGTTCGGGCGAGGGCGGCGGCTCGGGCGAGGGCGGCGGCGTGGACCGCGAGCGCGTCCACAGTACGGGGACCCCAGGTCACCCGCGCGGTATGCGCCGCGCAGCACGCCGGTTCTCCCCCGGCGACCGATCGTCGAACGCCCCCTACTTCCAGCCGCGTAGGCGACTGTCTTCGCGTTGGTAGTGTTCCAGACTCTCGACAATGATCCGTTCCGCATCCTCACGACCGAGCAGCTCGTCGATAACGACGTCCTTCTCTTCGAGCGTCTTGTAGTCCTGAAAGAAGCGCTGAATGGCGCGCATGGTGTGTTTCGGCAGCTGATCGAGGTCCTTGTATTCCTCGAAGGCCGGGTCGTGCACGTGCACGGCGATGATCTTATCGTCCTGCTCGCCTTGGTCCGCCATGCGCATCACGCCGATCGCGCGGGCGCGCATGATGGCGAGGGGTACGACGGGTTCGTTACCGAGGACGAGCACGTCGAGCGGATCCTTATCGTCGCAGTAGGAACGCGGCAGAAAGCCGTAGTTCGCCGGGTAATGGACGGCGCTGTAGAGCACACGATCGACCTTCAGCAAGCCCGAGGGCTTGTCCAGTTCGTACTTGAGCGTGCTGCCCTTCGGGATCTCGATGACGACGTTGAAACCGTCGGAAACTTCGGCGATGGGGTTGGGCAGATCGTGCCAGGGATGAACCATGCGCGAGCTTTAGCAGATCACAGCGTGCTCAGCCGGTTCTTCGCCCGACGGGCGGCAGCCGAACTCAGCGCGCGCGGTAGCCTAGGTAACGCGCGAAACCGCGAACCGTTTGGGACCATTGCTTCGGACGGCCCACGTAGATGGCCGCCATGCCAGCGTCGGCAAAGCGGTCGCCCGCC
>JBCCRV010000289.1:0-8835 GCA_039201085.1 Myxococcota bacterium
CGCGGATATGACCTCCGCGCGGAGCGTGCCGGACGCCTGCTCGGCGAGCTGGCCGAAGGCCGCCGCGAGCTCGACGACGTGACCGAGGCGCTGGTTGTCGCTCATAAGCATCAGCGTGTTCTTCGTGAGCGGGTCGAGCATCATGCGCGTGGCGGTCGCGTTAAGCACGTTGCGGCGCATCTCTGCCGTCAGCGCAGGGTTGCGAAAGGCGTTGCGCAGATCTTCGGAGGCGGCGTAGGCCGCGGCAATTTCGTCGAGGTCCTTGCGCACCTTCGGTGTCTTCTTCGACTCCTCCGTGAGCTCAAGGAGCGCCTTGGCGTAGCGGCGGGCAATGGGGGACGTGCGAATCATGGGCGCAGACTCCTCGCGGCGGGCGCGGTCTGCTCGCCGCCGCCCAGGGCGCCGAGCTCGTCGAGGTAGGCGTCGGCGAGGCGCGTCTGGTCCGCCGCCGTCGTTTCGTTCTTGATGACCTCTTCGGCGGCGGCGACGGCGTGCGCGACCGCCTCGTGGGTCAACTCCTCACGGAGGGCCTTCATCTTCTGCTCGATCTGAAAGGCCGTGTCCTTACGCATGGTCGCCGCTTTGGCCTCGGCCTCGGCGACGATGCGATCACGTTCGACCTCGCCCGCCTTGATCGTTTGCTCACGAATCTTCGCCAGCTCTTCTTCCATGCGGGAAAGGCGGCCACGGTACTCTTCGCGCAGCGCTTCGGCTTCGGCCTTCTTGGCCTGGGCCTCGTTCAGCGCTTCTTCGATCTCGCGGCGGCGCGCTTCAAGGGCGGGCTTGCCTGCCTTGAAGTAGCCGTAACGGAGCAACGCGATGAGAAACAGAAACGTCAGACACGTGAAGAGGAAGTTCGTGTTCGTCCAGATCTGCGCGGCGGTCAGGTCATGCTCGCCGTGGCCTGCGTGCGCGGCCTCTGCCGCGTGTCCGGCTTCCTCACCGTGCTGGGCCCAAACGGGCGCAGCGAAGAACAGGGTCAGCCCCAAGCAAAGAGCACGCATTTCAGGCCACCTTCCGCTTGAGCAGGGTGTCGGCGATCTGGCGAGCCAGAATCGGCGCTTCCTTTTCCATCGCTTGACGGACCTGACGGCCCTCCTTTTGCAGCTGCGCATCGGCCTCTTCGAGCTGCTTCGCCGTTTCGCTTCGCACCTTGGCAAGCAGCGTCGCTTCGAGCTTCTTGCCCTCTTCGCGAAGGCGATCGCGCTCTTCGCCCGCAGCGAGCCGCACGCGGCGCATTTCCGCTTCGAACTCTTCCTCGGCGGCCTTGGCTTCGCTGGTCATCGCTTCGGCCTCTTCGACGGCGCCTTCGGTCGCCGTTTCGCGCGCCTCAATCAGGCGGACAACGGGCCCAAAAACGAGCGGGCGAAGGATGAGGAAGGCCAAGAAGAACAGGCCCAGCTGAATGAAAACGGTGCCGTCGAGATCGATCAGGCTGCCGGAAAGAAGGACCGTGAGAAGTTGCATGTTCGTCCTTGGGGAGCCCGTGCGCTTGGAAGCAACCCTGGCCCCACGCGGCGCTGATAGCATGGGGCCCCTCCCAGTCAAACGGCGAAAGACCTGGAAAAACCCCACGAACGCCCGCCCCAATGGGAGATCGCCCGCGGCGCAACGCGGCTTCGAACCCGATGCGGAAAAACCAGGGGTTTTGTGCCCATGGCGTTTGAGCGAACCGTCGGTGCTGCGCCGTTCCTCACCATCGCTTGGGCGATCCGCCGCAAAGCTTGAGCGGGGCGATCCTGCGCGCCTCACAACGACCCACGCCTGACCCACGTCTCCAGCTCGCCCCGCGACTGCCTCACCAACGCCGAGCTTCCCGCCTTCAAGCGCACCCGATCGGCGAGCCTTCGCTAGGGCTCTTGGCCTACTCGAAGCTCGTACAGCGAAAGCCCGTGTAGGCGCGCAGCACGTCATCGTTGGCGAGGTAGATGAACTCGCCGTCGCCGGTGACTTCAAAGGCGCGTCCGCTCACCCCAATGCTCGCCTGCAGATTCAACGAATCGCTGCTGTCGACGCGGTAGGCGAGAAGCTCGCCTGGCGATTCGGTGGCGACGAAGAGGTTGAGGCCGTCGCTCCACGCGCTCCGGGCGCGGCCATCGTAGATCGCTTCGCCCTTGGGAGTGTCGAAGGACGACTCCAAACCGTACGCCACGGCGCGGCCGTTTCCGGCCGCGAAGGCCAAATCCGGCGTCACCCACACGCGTGCGGCGCCCGCCAGCGGCACCTCGTCCAGCTCCATAAGCGTGCCCGAGCTCGCATTGAAGTTGTAGAGGCGGACGCCCGCCGAATCGCCCAGATAGACGCGCGACCCATCCACGGCGGCGCCAAAGCAAAAGGCCGTCGCCACGTCGGAGACGGGCGTGTATACGTCCCCAGCTCGGCGTAGCACGTGAAACCCATCGCCTCCGTTTGGAACAAAGAGCGCGTTGCCTGCACCCCAAGCTTGGCGCGCCTCGACGACCGGCGCATTCAGCTCGGAGAGTACGGACAGCGCGCCGGCCTCGTTCATCGCAATGCGGAAAAGGCCGCGACCCGGCGCGCCGACCACGAAGGCGTCCCCGTCGTGGTAGATGCCCTCGGTGAATCCCAAACCCATGATGCGGTCGACGGGTTCGAAGTTGCTCCCGTCGAAACGGTACGACGCGAACCCACCCGTGGTCTCGGCGACGACGATATAGGGCGCGAGGAACCACAAACCGAGGGCGATTCGCTCGAGTCCCACGCTGCCCACCTCGACGAAGGGACCGCTCTCGCCCTCGCGGCACGAGTTCGCATCGCTCGAGGCGAAAACCACGGTCTCGCCCGCGTCGCCGGCGTCGGGGGCGGCATCCCCGCCGTCCGTGGGATCGGCGTCCATTCGGTCCGCGTCCATCGGATCGGCGTCCATTCGGTCCGTGTCCGGCCCGCTGCGATCCATCGTCGCACCGTCGCGTCGCATCGCGATGTCCGCCAAATCCACGCCGTCCAGTGCGTCATCGGCAGCGTCTTCCTCTGTGCCGGACTCCCGCAGGTCTTCCCCCGCATCGACGGCGCCGTCGACCGCGTCGAGTCCGACGAACCCGCACGCGCCCAGCCCGAGGGCCAGTAAGAGCGAGGGACCGGCGACGCGCAACATTCGTCGCTAGCGTAGCGCGCCTCAGCCGCTAGCGGGCGTGGTTTACACGCCGTTGGCTTTTCTAGGCAGCCTGCAGCCGTTCGCGCATGGCGCGCACCACGCGTCGCGCCATCTCCTGATTTTCCTCGGTGATGATGCCCGAAGGAATCGGCAGGTCCGGATCGGCGAGCAGTCGAAAGCGAACGCGCGTGCGGCCCTCGCCAGCCGCTTCGAGCTCCCAGCGGGCCGTGAAATGCTCGAGGTTTCCGCGCGTCATGCGGCCCTCGATGATGCGCCGGCCGTTTCCATCCACCCGGGAGGACACGCGCGTGTTGGCCCAAAGGGTAATCGTGCCGTTGATCGCCGTCACCTCGATGTAGAGGAGGGCCCGGTTGCCGCGCTGGCTAAGAATTCGCGACGTTTGAAAATGCGGCAGGTAGTCCTGAAAGGAGGCGTAGTCGTGCACCATCGCTTCGACCTGCTCCATCGGAAAGTTGAGCACGGCGCTGGCGGTGCCGTAGCGCACGGATGTTCCCTCAGCGGCGGCCGTGCCGCTCGAGATGCCCGCATACCGGTTTTGCGCAAAGGCCGTGGCATGCAGGCAAAGGACAGCGAAAAACACGAGCGTTGAAGTGCGGGTCATGGGCGGAACCTAAGGCAGGGATTCGAGGCGACGGAGGTAGGACGGGGAGGGGCGGCCCCCATTCAGACGGCCAAGGTCCCCCGGCGTTACGACGCTCGTGCATACAAGGTTCGCGCCATGGGTGCATGCGCACGAGATCCAGCGAAAAGCCCATGTTTGAGCCAACTCCGTCCGATTTGCGGGCGTGAACGGGGCGCCACGGGTGGCGCAAAGGCACCACAATCCTCCCTAAGGAGCGCCGCGCCGCCGAATTGGCGCGACGGGGCCGAAGAATGGCGCATTCAAAGTGCGACGGCTCACAGCGCGCCCGACGCGATCGGGCATGATAAAGGATGCGCTTCGTCGTACTTTTGCTCACGCTTACCCTAGGCTGCGAGTCGTCGCCCGACACCTCCGCTGCACCGGCCGGCGAGCAGCGCCCGCGCTCCGAACCCGTGGAATGGGTGGGCCTCAGCGCGACGCTGGGGGGTGAACGCGTGATGGAAGTGCTTGGTCCGCTTTTTGGCGACGCCTCGCGCACCGCGCCGCACGCCAACTTCGAACTCCAGCCCGGCGTCTTCCTCTCCAGCTTCGAAGACCCGCGCACGCCCGAGCAACGCATCGTGGAAGTCACGATGGACACGGGCGAGTCGCGCCGGGTGATCCTTCGGGTGCCCGCGTCCTACGGCTACGGCCAAGTGTTCATCGACACGGCGTCCGTCGCGCTCGCGCGCGCCGCCACGGTGGAAGCGGAGCAGGCGGGCTCAATGGACGACTTCGACCTGATCTACCGCAGCCGCAGCGTGATGGGCGGCGAGCTCAGCCTGCAGGCGGTGTTCAGCGGTGGCCAAAGCCGGCTGATCCTCGCGACAAACACGCCGCAAACCTCGCTCTCATCGGGTCTTGTCGGTTCGCCCGCCTTCTCTGGCGAACCCATCGAAACGTTGGCCGGGACGGTCTGGTTCGAACTGAGCCGCGACTCCTTCGACTTCTTCTCGACGCGCGCCTACGGCATCACCGCTGGCGCCGCGCAGAACTTCAACGACTTCCTGCTCCTGCCCCACGACTGGCTCCGCCTCACGGTCACGCCGAACCTTGGCGATGAGATCATCGACGTCGCCTTTGAGGTTGTGACGCTCGACGGGAGGCGCATCCCTTTCGCGCGGGCCCCCGCGTCGCTCCTTGGCGGCGAGCAGTTTCGCGAAAACGTCTTTCGCATGGTCGACAATATGAACGCCCAGGAGGCCGCCGAGGCGGGATCGTCCATGCCCTGGCAGGTGCCGTTCTACTACGACGACCCGGAGGGCGGCGGCGTCGTTCGCGTCATCGCGCAGGGCCAGGCTGGCGTCTTTCGCATCGCCTACTCGGTCGAGTCGCCGGTCCAGCGCCTGCGAGAGGTCGACTTCGTGCCCTACCAGGGCCGCATTGCAATCCCTGACGAGACGCCCGAGCCAGAAACGACCTGCGCGGACGTCGGTTCCGTCGACGCGCTCGAAGGCCGCTTTCGTGTGCGCTTCGATGCTTCGTCCACGGTCCGTGAGAGCGCGGACCTCGCGGGGCCGCTGCGCGCCGCCGTGTACGGCAGCGTCTTTCGCGCCGAGGACGTGACGCTGCAGGGGCCGAACGACGGCGCCGAAGCCGTGGCGCGCTTCGCCTTTGAAGACGTCGATGCGACGGTGGCCGGCGCGGGCCCGGAGTTTGTCCTCGACACCACGCTACCCCGCGGGAGCTACCAGTTCCTCGGCTTCATGGACGTCAACGGCAACGGCGGCGAATCGCGAAGCCCGGACGTCGGCGACCCCGTGACGCTGCCCATCGGCGGCTTTGAGCTCGGCTGCGCCGAGCAGCCTGTCGTCGTCGAGTTTGCGCTGCTGCTCCCCGAACGGGGATGATGGGCGCGTTGCGCCGCTTCCTCATTCTTCCCGCCCTCGTCGCTGCCTGCACTGACCCGTCGAGCGCCGACGATACGGGTGCGTCGAGTACGATCGTGCTCGACGGCGAACGCCTTTGGCTCACCTCACCGGACGACGACGCGTTCGTTGCCGTCGATCGTGAATCGCTCGAGGAACGCGCCCGCATCCCGGTGCGCGGCGAGCCGACACACGTCGCGGTCTTCGGCGATGGGTTCGCCGTCACGCTCGCGCGATCGAACTCACTCGCCTTCGTCACCGAGGGCGCTGCACCGCGCTACGTGCCCATCGACTGCGACGGAAGCCACGGCATCGTGGCGGCGGGAGACGCGCTGATCGTGAGCTGCCCAGCCAACGACCGGGTGCTGCGCGTCGATGCGTCCGGCGTGCTCGAAACGCACGTCATCGCCGGCGGCCCCGCATCGCTCGCCTACGCCGACGATACGCTCTTTGTCGCCGCCCGCCGTACGGGCGTTCTGCACGTGGGCGTGGGCGCCCGCAGGAACTTTGACGCCGAATGGCGCGCCCAGCCCCTCGAAGAGGAAGCGGGCTTTGCGGCAAGCCAGTTCGCGGCCCTCGCCGCCACTGGCGCGGGCGGCGTCGTCGGCGTCTACCAGCGCGTCGACCGCGACAGCGACCGCGCGCGACCGCCGGCGTCTGGCGGCTACGGCAGCGTCGTCGACGGGCAACCCCGCATCGAACCGCGCGTGCTCAGCCGCTGCGGGGGCCGCTACGCGCGCTTCGACGGCGGCGCGCGCGTCTTCAGCGGTCCGAGCGCGATCGCCTCGAGCGCCGAGCACCTTTGGGTGGTCAACCAGTACACGGGCAATGTCGCGCGCTTTCGCTGCCGGAGCGGCGGCGTTCCTTCGCCCAGCCACGCCACCATCGCCAACGTTGAAAGCTACCGCGTAGGCCGCGGCGCGCGCGGCATCGCGCTCGCCGAGAACGGGAATGCCGCCTGGGTCGACGTGGGCTTCGACCACGCCGTCGCCCGCATCGACGTTGGCGGAGCACGGGAAGCCCGCTCGCAAACGCGGCCCTTGGGCGAGACATCGATGAGCGATGCGGCCCTTCGCGGCCGGGCGATCTTCCACGACGCCGAGGACACTCATCTCACGCCAAGCGGCGTCGTCACCTGCGCCACCTGCCACCCTGGCGGCGGTGACGACAACCTCGTGTGGTTCTTGCACGCTCGAGGCGTCGCCCGAAAGTTGCGCCGAACGCCGCCCGCCTGGGGCGCGCGCGCACCTTTCGCGCCCTACCACTGGGACGGCGAGTTCGGCGACGCCGATACGCTGACGCGCAGCACGATCGTCGGCCTGCTGGAAGGCGACGGACTGCTCATCGACTACAGCGCGCTGTCCGCGTACATGGCGGAGCTTCCCCTGCCCTATCGGCGGCCAAGCGAAGAGCCCGCGGGAGCCCAGGCCTTTACGGATGCGGGCTGCGCGGAATGCCACCCCGGCGGCGGAAGCGACGGCGTGCTCCACCCCGCCGATCCAAGTGCCGATCCCGACGGCGCCCTCACGTTCGTCAACACGCCGCCGCTCTTTGGCGTGGGCACGCGCGCGCCCTACCTTCACGACGGCCGCGCCGAATCGCTCGATGCGCTGCTTTTCGGGCGCGCACCGCATGGCGACGGGACCGCGCTCTCGGCCGAAGCGCGCGATGCGCTGGTGGCCTACCTCAACGCTTTGTGATCGCATCGAAGCGCGGACCGGTTCGCAGGCGCGCTCCGCGAGCGCTCCCGCGGATTTTTCCCATGAACGCGGAGCGGTGTGGCGCCGCCTACTGTCGGGCTGTCGCCTCTGGTACGGTTCGCGGATGGTGCGAATGCTCGCTTTGTTCGCCGTGCTCCTCGCTTGGGAGCCGGTTCACGTCAGCGCCCAAGACGCGTCCGCCGTCGTGCTGGAGTTTTCCGGCCGTGGACGCGCGCGCGTACGCAACGAAGTCGTGCGCGCTGTCGAAGGCAGCGTCCGGCTCACGCCCGTCGCCTCCGCCGAATCGATGGCCCAAAGCGAAGGGTTGGACCTCGGAAGCGCCATCGGTATTCGCCGCGTCGCCGAGGCCCTGAACCTCGACCTGGTCATTACGGGCCGGGTTCGCGGACGGGGTCGGCGCGCGCGCATGTCGCTCAAAATCTATGACCGACTCGGCGCGGAGATCGCATCGGCGCAATCGACGGCGCGCCCTGGCGCGCGCGGCCGGCGGGAGATCGCCGAAGCCACACAGAACGCTGTCACGACGGCCCTCGCATCCCTTCCAGCCCCCGAACCCGAACCCGAGCCCGAACCGGAAGAGAACTGGTACGACACCGGCGACGAACCGGTACAAGAAGAGGAAGAAGAAGCCAGCGAAGCAGGCGGACTTCCGCGCCTTCGTGCCCTCATCGGCGTTCAGGCCCGTGACCGTTTCGCCGAAGTCACCTTCGCGCCCGGTGGGGGCAGCTCCGGCTACTCGGCGCCCTTTCACTCCGAGCTCTCCCTACGCATCGAGTCCTTCTTCCTCGGTAACCGCGACGGCGCCGCGCGTGGCCTCTACGCCCAGCTCGACTTCGCCCACAGCTTGGGTATCTCGACGGAAGACCAAGACGGCACCGAGTTCGACACCTCGGCCTGGCGCTTCATCATTCAGGGCGGTTACCTCTACCCCGTCGCAAACGACTTCGTTCGCGTCGGCGCGCTCGTGGGCTTTGGCATCGACCGCTTCTCGATCGGCGAAAACCCCATCCTGCCCTCGTCCCAGTACCCCTTCCTGCGAGCCGGGCTCGCAGCTTCCTTCGCCATCGTGGACAGCTACGTCCGCGCCCGCCTCGACTTTGGCTACCGCGCCGTGTTCGGCGCCGGCGATCTCGAGGACGAATTCGGCGCCGACTCGTCCGTCTGGGCCATCGACATCGCCGCCGAAGTCGGCGGCATCTACAAGAGCTTCACCTACGCATTCCGAGCGGGCGTCGTTCGCTACGATCTGAGCTTCGACGGCGAAGCAACATCGCCCGCGGCGATCACGGCCGCATCGATCGACGGCAAGGACCGCAGCTACTTCCTGGAGCTGCAGGTCGGATACGCGTTCGAGTAGTTCGACGCCGGTGGGGACCGGCGGACTCCGCGGCAGGCCCCGCGCGGGCGAGCTGGGGGCCCCGTACTGTGGACGCGACTCGCTGCGCTCGCGGTCCACGCCGCCGCCGTTGGCGTCGGACCCCAATCGCC
>JBCCRV010000290.1:0-8814 GCA_039201085.1 Myxococcota bacterium
CGGCAAGCGCCAAGTAGTTTTGGTCCAGGCTGTTCTTCGAGCCGCGCGAGCACCCCGTCACACAAGCGCCGCAGCCATTGCAGGCAGTCACGTCCGCACCAAAAGCATTCGTTCCGTCCCGGCGCGATTGGGTGAGCGGCGGATGAAATACCATGCGCCCGGCCCCCTGCGCCGCTCGGTCGAACTGCCTTGTTTTCTCCGGCAGTGGGAAGGGAAAATCGTCGATCGGCGCAACATTGAGCATCCAAGCCGCTAGGTCGAAGTGCTAGGATAGATCGGCACTGCGCAAACCGCTCGGCCACTCGGCGAACGCCGAATCGGGCGGCCGCAGATGCACGCCGGCATAGATCAGCGACCCGCCGCCGTAGCCGTTCGCCTGAAGCGACTGCGTGTTCCCGAGGTTGCGATATTCATGCACGCCACCGGGCCCCATGAATGGTTCCGGCGAGGGCGCGAAGCTCGTGTGGCGGGGAAGGGGCGGAAAGTCCTGTGGCTCCACTCGACGGCCGCGCTCGAGCAACAGCACAGACAAGCCGGCTTGCGCGAAGCGACACGCGGCCACCGCACCGCCGAACCCCGACCCAACCACGATGACGTCGCTCGTCAGCGCAGGAAGCTCAGTCATCGGCCACTCCGGCGGAACAGTCTTCGCGGCAGCGCGGACGTCACGCGCACTCGCGCTCGGCGAAACAACGGTGTCATGGAGTGGAGCAAGCTCAGGCACCACGGTGTCAAGACATCACCGCGGCCCCTTTGCAACCCAGTCTCGTGAGATCATCCGCGGCGAAAGGCGGCACGGGCGTTCAAAACGACCGGCGCGCGACATTCGCCGTGCCGCTCACGCCAAACGGCCGCTTTAGTCTACCCCGCAGCGCGCGCGATGCCGCGCTCGAGCACGTCGAAAATCGCCGGCCACTGGTCGAGTCCGATCACCGGGAGGGGTGGCAGCAGACGCAGGTGATGGGGCCCATGACCGCACCAAAATGCGACCGCGCCCTCGTCGTAGATGGCCTTCGCGGCGGCCACAATCCTCGCCTTCTCGCCACCGAAGGGCGTGAGGCGCATCATACCGCCAATGCCTGCCGCAAAGTCTCGCACGTAGCGCCCCTGGGGGAACCAATCGGGATGGCGGGACACGAGTGCCGCCGCCTGTTCGCGGAAGGCCGCATGGTGCTTCGCGAACAGCCCTTCATCGCCGTAGTAGTCACCCTCGTCGAGCATCTCGAGGATGCGCAGACCGACCGTAAAGTCGACGGTGGCGCCGCTGAAGGTGCCGCTGAGCAGACCGGGCCGCGGGTTGTAGTTCTCCGTGAACATGGCCGCGCAGGCCTGGGTCATCTTGCCGACGCAGAATACGTCGACGTACTCGCCCACGTCGAAGGCTTCGTAGGCGAACATGCCCGTGGTGCGCCCGAAGGATTGAATCTCGTCGTCCCAGACTGCGATGCCGTTGGCCTTACAGAGCTTCATCAGCTCCACGAGAAAGTCTCGCTTCGGCGTGTTGAAGCCGCCTTCGCCCTGAACGAGCTCCATCACGAAGCACGCGTGACGTTTCGGGTAGCGGTCGATGAGCGACTGCAGCTGCCACTTGGCCCAGTCGATGAACTTGGTGGCGCCGCCCATCTTTTCGGCGCCGATGTCGTTCCAGAAGGGCATGTAGTCGACGGCCTGGTTTACCGGCAGCCCGTCGCGGGCGCCGGCGCTATCGCCGATCGACGTCATGGTCAGGCTTCGGCCCATAAAGCAGTGCTTGAACGCGATTACCCGATCGGCGGGCGAGTTCTTCTGCATGCACACCTTGAGCGCACACTCGTTCGCCATGGCGCCGCTCGTCGTCAAAAACGCGTGGCGCAATCCGCTCTTTCGGCTCGCCAACTCCACGAGCTTACGCGCGAACTCGTACGGCTTCTGGCCGGACTGCAGGTTTCCGTGCTTTGTCGTGTCTTCGAGGCTGGCTTCCAGCTGGGCGCGAAGGACCTCCGGATGGCTATGACCGAAGAAGTGAACGCCGATGCCGCTGACCAAATCCCACTTCACGCTACCGTCGGCGAGCTCCGCGAAGGGGCCGTTGCCCGCGCCGCTTCCGAGGTATGGATAAAGCAACGGGCGGCCACGCGATTCGCCGGCCAGGCGACAGATCTCTTCGTACGAGGCGGCTTTCGCCGGATCGGCTGGTCGCGGTCCATCGATGGCCGCGGATCGATCCGCCACTTCCTTTAGAACGGCGTCAAAGGCGGAGGCGATGGCCGGGCTTCGTCGAATTGAATCACCAATGGTCATGGACACGAGGCTATCCCGAATTTGCCGACCATGGGGACCGCGCGAACACCCCGTTTCGAAGGACGCGGGCGGCGGCGCCACAAAATCGCCTCATCCACTCCGCGAGTTTGTCGCCGCCGCCGGCCAACCTACATTCATGCAGCGCCGCAAGAAGCGAATGCTCGCCGCCGCGTCGATGGTCGCAGCGTTGGCTCTATGGGGCGAACTGGGAGCGCCGCTCACGATGCCGCTGCCGGGTTCGCGCCTTTACAGCACCTTCGGCGCGCCTCGCAGCGGCGGTCGAACCCATGAGGGCGTCGACATCTTCGCGGCCAGAGGCACGCCCATTCGGGCCGCGACGTGGGGCGTGGTGGTGTGGCGCGGTGAACTAAGCCTGGGCGGCCGTGTCCTCTATGTATTTGGCCGCCGCGGCATGCTCACATACTACGCCCATCTTCATCGCTGGGCCGACGTGCACCCTGGCGACTGGATCGCCGAAGGCGAGGTGCTCGGCTACGTCGGCCAGACGGGCAACGCGCGAACCACTCCGCCGCACCTTCACTTCGAAACCCATCCGCTCTCCCGCCTGCTTGCCGCGCGCGATCCCGTCGAGGTGATCGGCGCGCCCTAGCAGGCCGAGAAGAACGCCCAAAGGGCGCTCTTCTCGGCCTGCCCCGTGCCCGTGCCTTTGCCTGTGCCCGCGAGCGCTTAGGAGCTGCGACCGCTCTACGCGACGGTCAGCGCTTTTCGTAAGGCGCCCTTCACAAGGTCCCCTCGTCAAGTGAGTTCACCCCCGCGCACGGCGCCGCCGTGCGCGGTCCACGAAACTGCTAAGGCCTATTTCGACGACTTCTCGAAGGCTTGCTTCTGCGCGTCCGTTGCGGGCGTTTGATACTTCGCCTTCCACTCGCCGTAGGGCATGCCGTACACGGCCTCGCGCACGTCATCGAGCACCAAGGTCTCACCGCGCTCGGCGGCCTCCGCCACCATCCACTTCGAGAGACAGTTCCGGCAGAACCCGGCGAGGTTCATCAAGTCGATATTCTGAACGTCCGTGCGATTTTGAAGATGCGCGATCAAGCGACGGAGGACCGCCGCCTGGAGCGCATCGTTTTCCGTGGAAAGGAGCGATTCGTTCGAGCTGCTCATGGCAGGAGCGTAGAGCAGCCTGCCGTAGAGTCGAGCACCCGCCCAGCGATCGCCTTGGTCGAAGCGCGCGTCGCATCGTAAGGAGAAGGCATGGATCGAACGCGCGCCAACGCTGCCGTCTATGACGGTAGCCAATCACGCCACTACGAGAGTTGGTTCTTGCGCGGCAACGAGCCCGGCGGCGAGCGGGCCTTTTGGATTCGCTACACGAACCTCATCGCTGCCGGCGCTCCGCCGATGGGCGAACGCTGGGCGGTATTCTTTGACGGGGATTTGATCACCGCGGCATACGACCGGGTCCCCATCGAGCGTTGCCGCTTTGGCCAAAGGGGCCTGGACGTGACCATCGAAGACGCCTTCCTTCGTCGGGACGCCCGTGAAGGCGTCGCCCGAGGCAGCGCTAGGGGAACGCCCGGCGAAGGCACGGACACGGGCCCGCACGTCATCGCATGGGATCTACGCTACCGCCCCCGCGGCGAGGCGCCGCTGCTCCTCCTGGAAGAAGGACGTTATGCAAACCGCTTCCCGGCAGCCAAGGCCCTTGTTCCCGAACCGAAGGTGCACTTCGAGGGTGTCCTTGAGATCGACGATGCCCCCATCGAGCTCGACGGATGGATCGGCAGCCAAAACCACAACTGGGGTTCGCGCCACACGGACCGCTACGCATGGGGACAGGTCGCCCACTTTGACAACGCCGCGGACAGCTTCCTGGAGGTGTCCTGCGCCCAGCTCGACTTGGCCGGAGGCCGACTACGCACGCCGTGGCTCACGCCGATCGTATTGCGGCACGAGGGCCGGGAATACGCCCTTCGGTCGATCGCGCGCGCCGTCCGCAACGACGGCCACTACGAAGAAAGGAACGGCGAACTTCGCTGGACCTTCGGCGGCCAGATTCGGGGCGCGGCAATCCGTGGACGCATGTGGACGCGCCGCTTTGTCGACCTGCCCTACGGAAACACCGAAGGCGGCGTGAAGCGATGCCTCAATAGCAAGGTCGCTCAATGCGTGGTCGATCTGAGTACGGCAAGTGGCCACACACGCCTGACAAGCCAGAACGCGGCCTTCGAAATCCTTCGCGACTAGCGGTGCGCTAGTCGCCCCTTGCCTTTGCCCGTGCCCTCGCCCGTACCCCTCTTTGACATGAGTCTGCTCGACTCAGGAATGCCCGAAGGACCGGGGCGCGGGCGCGGGAAAGAACGAGGGAACGGCGCGGGCACGGGATCGGGCACGCGCAAGGGCACGGCATTGGCGGGGATGCCACATCGTGCGTCCAGCCCTACAGCTCGGTCGATGGGCGATTCGATCGAAACGCTGCTCGACTTTCTACGCGGCCGGCGAGTCGGCGTGCTCACGGGCGCCGGCTTGAGCACCGACTCGGGCATTCCGGATTATCGCGGACCCGAAACGAAGCGCCGCGCCCGCAACCCCATTCAATATCGTCAGTTCATGAAGGACCCGGCATCGCGCCAACGCTACTGGGCGCGAGCCGCGATCGGCTGGGAACGCTTCAGCGGCGCCGCCCCCAACGGCGGGCATGTGGCGCTGGCGGAGCTGGAACGTGCCGGAGCGATCACCGGGATCGTGACGCAGAATGTTGATCGCTTGCATCAACGCGCCGGAAGCGAGCGGGTCGTCGAGCTTCACGGCGCGCTCGCCGAAGTGGTTTGCCTGCACTGCGGCGACGTGTCCCCGCGTTCGGCCCTGCAGGCGCGTCTTCAGGCGCTCAACCCCGGCTGGACCGCTACCGCTCAACACGCCGAGAACCTCCCGGACGGCGACGCCGATGTCGAGCGCACCCGCGATTTTCGCATCGTGAGCTGCGACCGCTGCGGCGGGCCCCTCAAGCCCCACGTGGTGTTCTTCGGCGAGAGCGTGCCGAAGGCCCGGGTGGATGCGGCCTGGGAGATCTTCGACGAGGCGGACGCGATTCTCGTCGTGGGTTCTTCCCTGACGGTGTACTCGGGTTACCGGTTCGTGCGGGGCGCGCCCGCACGCCACAAGCCGGTGGCCATCCTAAACCTCGGCGAAACCCGCGGCGATACGCATGCGGCGGTTCGCCTCGACGCGCCCGCGACGCCCGCCCTTCAAGCATGGGCTCGGGACGCGCTGCGGCCCTTGGTCGAATCGTCAAGGCGTTGACCAAACGCACTTCGAATTTAGCTTCGCCCAATGGCCGAACCTGCCTTCCCCGATCTTCCCCTTCTCCCCCTTCGCAAAGGCGTCGTCCTTCCCGGACGTCGCACCACCCTGCCTTTGGGGCGCGCACGCTCGCTGGCCCTTGGCCGTCAGCTCCGCCCCGGTGACCGACTCGTCGTCGCCGTTCAGCACGACGCTCGGGTGGAAACGCCGGCCCTCGCCGACCTCCACACCTTGGCCGTACTCGCCGTCGTCAAAGACGTCGCGGAACGCAAGCGTGGATTCTTCCTAGTCGTCGAGGGCGAACGGCGCGTGCACCTTGAATCGCTCGTTGCGCAGACACCTTTCATTCGCGCGCAGGTCACCGTTGTGGACGACGAGGGCGCAGGCGAAGAAGCCGACGTTCTCGCCGAGAGCCTTCGCACACGCGTGCTGGGACTTGGTCTCGAAAAGTCCCTTGCTTCGTCCCTCCATGCGGCCGATCCCTCGCGGCTCGCCGATCTCGTGGTCGGCTGGGTCGATGCGCCGCAGAGCGCGAAGCTCGAGGCCCTGCACGAGCTGAACGTCACCGCCCGCCTGCGCATGGCCGCCACCCTCGTCACCGAAGCGAAGGCCCGCGCCGAATACAAGAGCCGCATCGACTCGGAAGTGCGGCGCGAACTCACCAAAGCGCAACGCGAGCAAATGCTTCGCGGGCAGCTGCGCGCAATTCAAAAGGAGCTCGGCGAACTCGACGGCGATGGCGACGACCCCAACGACGCCCTTCAGGCAAAGCTCGACGAGGCGGAACTGCCCGAGGAAGCGATGGAGCAAGCCACGCGTGAGCTCAAGCGCCTTCGTGGTCTCCCGGCCCAGTCACCGGAATCGAACATCATTCGGACCTACCTCGAAACGCTGGCGGACCTTCCGTGGAACAAGCGCGCCGACGCAGTGCTCGATCTCGATGCGCTGGCCGCCACGCTCGACCGCGACCACTACGCCATGGACGACGTGAAGTCGCGCATTCTCGAGCTCATGGCCGTACTTCAGCTCGCGCCGGAAAGCCGCGGCACCGTGCTCTGCCTGGTTGGCCCGCCTGGCGTGGGCAAGACCTCGCTAGCCCAATCGGTCGCGGACGCGACGGGGCGCCCCCTCGTGCGCGTCGCCTTGGGCGGCATACGAGACGAAGCGGAGATTCGCGGCCACCGGCGCACATACATCGGTGCGATGGCGGGGCGCATCATGGCGTCGCTTCGAAAGGCGAAGGTCAAGAACCCCGTCGTGGTGCTCGACGAGATCGACAAGGTCTCGTCCGGCGGCTGGTCGGGCGATCCGCAAGCGGCCCTTCTCGAACTGCTGGACCCGGAGCAGAACAGCCGCTTTCAGGATCACTACGTCGATACGCCCTTCGATCTTTCGGAGGTGCTCTTCATCGCAACGGCCAATGACCTCGGCGGCCTCTCGCTGCCGCTTCGCGATCGACTCGAAATCCTCGAAGTCAGCGGGTACACCGTCGACGAGAAGGTGCAGATCGCAGCTCGCCACCTCTTTGGCGACCAGCTGGAGCGCCACGGACTCGACGAGAAGGTGTCGATCGATGAAGCGACGCTGGAACTGATCGTGCGCGACTACACGCGCGAATCGGGCGTTCGCAAGCTGACCCAGACGTTGGCTAAGGTGCTTCGAAAGGTGGCTCTTGATGTAGCGAGGGACCGCTCGAAGAGCGAGCTGCACATCGACGAGGCGTATGCGCGCAACGCCCTCGGCAAGCCGCGTTACTTCGATGACGCGCTAGAGGACGAGCGTCCCGCCGGCGTAGCGGCAGGCCTCGCTTGGACGCCCGTGGGCGGCAGCGTTCTTTACGTCGAGACGACACGCATGCCGGGCAAGGGCAAGCTGGAGATCACGGGCCAACTCGGCGATGTGATGAACGAGTCGGCTAAGGCGGCCCTCGCGTATCTGCGAACACACGCGACAGACCTCGCGATCGAGACGGACTTTCTCGACCACTGGGACCTGCATGTGCATGTGCCGGCCGGTGCAACGCCGAAGGATGGCCCTTCCGCCGGTGTGACCATGTACACGGCGTTTGCCTCCCTGCTGACGGGACGTCGGGTGCGCTCGAACGTCGCCATGACGGGTGAGGCCACCTTGCGGGGCCGCGTGCTGCCCGTCGGCGGCATCAAGGAGAAGGTCCTCGCCGCCCATCGCGCAGGTTTTCGCACTCTTGTGCTGCCCAGGCGTAACGGCGTCGACCTCGAGGACGTACCAGAAAGCGTGCGCGAAGAGCTCGAAGTGATTCTGGTCGACCGAATGGACGAAGTGCTCGATGTGGCCCTCGAACCGGCGGATGCGCCGGTGGGCTTTGGACCCGGTTCGGCGGGCGGAGGCGAGGACGCGAGCGCGGCCGTCTAATAGAGCCTCGCTAACGCTTGGCCCACTGGCCCGACCCTTGGTTCGGGGCCCACGCGCCCAGTCTTCGGCGGCGTCCTGCACATCCCCCTCCCCCCTCCCGTGCAGGACGCCGCTGATTTTTTTGTGCCTGGATCACCAGACACTCGCTCCCGTCAGGAATTCTCGGGTCGATCCTCGACTCGACCGGAGCGAGAGCGGGACCGTGACGTCTGGAACGCCTAGACCGGTTCGGGCTTTATTTGATTGCCTCGGATTCGTCGGTCGGGTCGAGATCAAGGCGCGAGGACGTAGGACGGCAGTCGCCTTTCAAGGACGAGAGAGCGCCGAGATCGGCGCGAGCGGTGGGTCCGAGGCGATCAAATAAAGGCCGAACCGGTCAGAGCGGTCTAGAGCCAATGCCATTCGGTTAAGGGTCAAAGGAGCGGGAAGCGGGCGACGGACGCTCAACGCCGGACGCACAACGCCGGACGCACAACGCACGCAGCGGAGCGCAGGACGCACAACGCTCGGCGCCCGATGCACGACGCACGGAGCCGAACGCAGGACGCACAACGCACGCAGCCGAACGCGCGACGCAGAACGCGCGCCGACGGCCGCTCGCCGCAGACCGGACGGTGCGCAGAAGCGCTAGAACCTGGGCGAAAAAGACGTGCCCCGGGCATCCGAGAACATCTGCTCGGACACGCCCGGTTTGAGGAGGCGGATGGGGTGAGCGCGAGTGCTACGGTCGACCGCCCGCACTAACGCTTCCTTCTTCCAGCGTCGAGCGTCCTGCTCTGAGCGTCGAGCGTCGAGCGTCCTGCGCCGAGCGTTGTGCTTCCTGCGTCCTTCCTCCTGCCCCCTGCTCTCGCCTTAACCGAACGGCATTGGGTCTAG
>JBCCRV010000291.1:0-8780 GCA_039201085.1 Myxococcota bacterium
ACCTCCCCGACCCCCCCCCGGGCGACGCCGCGGCCGGCGCCCTTTACCCATGCTACGAAAACAAGGTTGGCGGCGCCGCGCCCCCCCGACCCGCGAATCGCTTCCTCGCGCGGGCTCGTTCGCACGCCGAGATCCTGCGTGGGGTCATCGACACGGAAATCCGGGCCGTCGTCGATGCCCAAGTCTGGGACGCGCCCGTCCAGGGCCATGGGGGCTCCTTCGCCAGCGCCGCAGCCGGCGATCAGTACGCCCAGCAGCGCCGCGCGGACGCGCGCATCGCGCGGCGTGTTTCGCCCGGGGTGCACGCGCGCGCTAGCAGTCGTGGCCGTCGAAGCGAATCTCAAAGTCCTCACAGCTTCGGCCGCTCACGTAGCGCACCTCGATGAAGTACGGCACCTGGCTGTCGCCGGAGAAGAGGCCGCCGTCTCCCTTTCGGTAGATGATCTCCTCGTTCGCGCCCGTGCCGAGCGTCGACGAAGCGAAGGGCGCCCCGCCGCAGCGGCCCTCTTCGTAGAGGTAGAGGTCGAAGTTGACGCCCGAAGGAACGTCCAGCTGAATGCGGTGTTCGACGTCCGTATCGCAGCTCGAGTCCTCGCGAAGGATCGCCCGATACCAGGCGGAACGGCGACCGGTGAGGGTGGCGAAGTTGTCCCAGCCGGTGTTGCCGCCGCAGATGAAGCCGCAACGGCGGTCGCCGTCGTAGGCGCCGACGTTGTTGACCGTCGTGCTGCCGCAGCTGCCGACGACCGATCCGTGGTTGAGCTCGCAGCCATTGCCGGTGTTTCCGTCGCAGGAGGAAAAGCCCGTGTTGCAGGAGAGGAAGCGGCAGCTGCCCGTCGAGCAGCTTTCGCTCGCGCCGGGCAGGTTGCAGACCGTTCCGCAGCCGCCGCAACTCGTAAGGGTGTTCAGGCGCCTCTCGCACCCATTGGCGCCGTTACCATCGCAGTTGCCGAAGCCGCTGCTGCAGGTGCCGAGGCGGCAGCTTCCTGTGCTGCAGCTTTCGCTCGCGTTCGCGAGGTTGCAGGTGTTCCCGCAGCCGCCGCAGTTCGTTAGGGTGTTCAAGCGCGCTTCGCAGCCGTTGCCGGCGGTGCCGTCGCAGTCGTCGAAACCGCTGTTGCAGCGGCTCACGCCGCAGCTTCCGCCGGGGCAGGTTCCCGTGCCGTTGGCGATGCTGCAGCTGAGGCCGCAGCCGCCGCAGTTGGACGTGGTGGCGAGGGAGGTTTCGCAGCCGTTCGCGCCAATGCCGTCGCAGTCGCCCTGAAGGGGCGCGCAGCCGGAGATCTCGCAGGTGCCCGTGGCGCAGCTCGCCATGCCGCCGGGTCGGGTGCACGTAAGGCCGCAGCCGCCGCAGTCCGTGAGCGTGCGCGTGTTCGTTTCGCAGCCGTTGGCGGCGTTGCCGTCACAGTCCGCAACGCCCGGGGAGCAGGAGGTGATGCGGCAGCTTCCAGTGGAGCACTCGCCGAAGCCGTTGGCGGGCGCACAAACGACGCCGCAGCCGCCGCAGTTGGCGTTGGAGGTCGTGTTCGTCTCGCACCCGTTCAGCGGGCTACCGTCACAGTCGGCGAAGCCGGCGTTGCACGTTTCCACTGTGCACTGCGTTCCGTCGCAGCCGGGGATCGCGTTAAGCACGGAGCAGCTTCGTCCGCAGACGCCGCAGTCGGTCACGCTGTTGAGGGGACGCTCGCAGCCGTTCGCGACGTTGCCGTCGCAGTCGCCGAAGCCGTCGAGGCAGACCTCGACGCCGCACACGCCGCCGCGGCACTCGGGCATCGCGTTTGCGGGCGCGCAGGCGACATCGCAGCCGCCGCAGTTCGCCGGCGTATCGAGGGACGTTTCGCAGCCGTTTTCGGCGCCTTCGTCGCAGTCGTCGAAGCCCTCGACGCATTCGACGACGGCGCAGTTGCCCGTGACGCAGGCCGTCGTGGCGACCTGATCGCCGCCCGGGCAGAGCATGGCGGGATCACCGTCGTCGACGATTTCGTTGCAGTCGTTGTCGGCGGCGTCGCAGACCTCGACGGCGGACGCGTTGATCGTATCGTCCTCTTCGTCGCAATCGACGCCGAGGCATCCGAGGCCCGTACCGTGAAGATCGCCATCGGGATCGACGCAGCAGCGCTCGCCGACGGGTGCGCACACGCGCTCCGGCAAACCGCTCGCCACGATGTCGACGCACTCGAAGCGCGGCGGGCACTCGGGCACGTCGCCCACGCATTGGGGAAGGCACGCGCGCCCGCCGCCTACGTCGACGCAGAAGAAGCGGTCGGCGCAGTCCTCATCCTCCGTGCAGGCTTCGCACGTTTGGCCCATACCCGGTTCCGGTGGACCCATGTCTACCGCCATTTCGGGGCCTGTTTCGCGCATGTCCACGCCCTCATCGACGCCTTCGTCGACGCTGGCTTCGGCGAGGTCGATGCCGAGGTCGACGGGAACGGGTCGTGACCCGTCACCAGACGCGCAGGCCATGAGCGGTACGAGGAAGAGGACCAAAGGAAGGCGCGCCATGGGATCAGGCTAACGGAAAGCCCAGCCACTCCGAAAGACGCGCTCGGCTTTTCAAATGACGCGGTGCGAAACGAACGCCTGCGCCTGATGCGTCAAAACGCGTCTCCGCGGCGAAAACCGCTTCAGGCGCGGTGCTGCTGGGCGTTCAGCGGTTCGACGCAGCGCGCCAAGAACTCTGCGGTCGCCCGGATGTGCGGCACGTTTCGCAGGTCTTCGTGCATCACGAGCCAGATGTCGCGCGGCGGAAGGTCGGGCTCTGCGAGAAGCTGAAGTCGACTGCCCATGTAGCGCGGAAGCAGGCCGAGCACGGCACCGCTTTCGATGGACCGTGCCATTGCGCTGATCGTGGAAACACGAAGCCAAGGCGCGCCGCCTTTCAGCCGTTCGAGCACCCATTGATGTTCGATCGACTCGTCGAGTCGACGTCCGAGAAGCACGACGCGATGCGGCGCCAAATCGGACACGTCGTGCCCGTGACGCTGCACGTACCGTTCGCTTGCAAAGAGGCCAAAATCCGCTTGCGCCACGCGCCTTGAGCGCGTGCCAGGTTCGATCGGACGCCCGAGGCGGAGGGCCAGGTCCGCCTTTCGCTTCGAGACGGACACGATCCGCGCTTCGCTCCGAAGGCTGAGGCGAATCGAGGGGTGGGCGTCGGCGAACTCGGCGAGACGTGGCGCGATCAAATGGGTCACGACCGTCTCGGCGGTTGAAACGGCCACGTGGTGGGTGCGCTGCCGTGCGCCCGCGCCGGCGGAAAGGCGGAGGTCACGGGCGGCTTCGGCCACGCCTTGGGCCGCCGGAAGCAAGCGTTCACCCTCGGGCGTGAGCGTGATGCCGCCGCTATGGCGATGCACCAATCGGAGACCGAGGCGGCTTTCGAGCTGGCCGAGGCGACGGCTCATCGTCGCGGTGGAGCACCCCGCCGTCTGCGCTCCCCGGGCGAGGGAGCCGGCCTCGGCGGCGTGTAGGAAGAGGCGAAAATCGTCCCAGTTGTTCACCGCACCAGCGTTGCATATTCGCAATGCAGAAGTAAATGAATGGCTATTCACTACGGATGAATGCTGCACCAGGCTTTGTTTATGGGAAGTCTAGCCAGGGCCAACGTGTCCGATAATCGAAACGTCTCCAAGAATGCTCGCCTTCAGCGCGCCGATGCGGTCGCCGAAGCGGTCGTCCTGGGCGAGCGCGCCGACATCACCACGGGCGATGGTTTCGCCCTCGCGGGCACCTTCTACCCCAGCCCGGTGGAGCCGCGGGGCACCGTCGTGATTCACCCCGCCACGAGCGTGCCGGCGACCTTCTACCACCACTTCGCCAGCTTCCTGGCGACCGAAGGATTCGCAACGCTGACCTACGACTATCGAGGCATTGGCGCGTCTCGACGCGGCAGCCTCGTCGGGTTTGAGGCCGATAAGGTGCTGTGGGCCCGCCAGGACATGTCGGCGGCTTTGGAGTGGCTCGAAGATCGCGTGCCCGGCGTGCCCCACTACGCCGTCGGACACAGCGTCGGTGGCCAGCTGATGGGTCTTACGAAGCGTCCGCAGGACATCGACGGCCTGGTCACGGTGAACACGGGCTTCGGCTACTGGGGCGTAATGACCATGCCCTACCGTTTCTTTGTCGCTCTTGCATTGTGGGGACTGATTCCCTTCTTCACGCGCGTTTTGGGGTATCTGCCGTCCAAGCGCACAGGCTTCGGCGAAGACTTGCCCGCCCGCGCTGCGCGCCAATGGGCCCGCTGGGCGAAGAAGCCGACCTACTTTATCGACGACCTCCGCGATGAGCTTGGCTTCGCGCGCTTTCGCGCGCCGTGGTTGGCCCTTCGCGCGACAGACGACGCGATCAACGTGCGGGCGAACGCCCATCGCTTCTACGCCGCGTATCCCAACGCGTCGCCGGAGGAGCGCGTCCTTGAGCCGTCCGCGTACGGCAAGAAGGCCATCGGTCATCTCGATTTCTTTCGGCGGAAGAACGCCGATCTCTGGCCGCAGGTGAGCGACTGGTTCAAGGGCCTTGCGGACTGAACGTCGCTGAGTGCTCGCCATTGCGAAGCGCTGCCCGAGGGCTGCGACCTGGCGCGCCGTCGAATATGCCATCCTTCGCCCATGATTCGCTTTTGCTGGCCCTTGGTGCTGGGCGCGTGCGCGTCGACGGCGCCGTCGCTGCAGGAAACGCTGGACGCGCGCGGCGTATCGATGTCGGCGCTGTTTGCGCCGCCGTCGGACGCGGAGCTGCAAGACGTGTCGAACGACTGGGCGAGCCGGAGCTTTCCACCGACGAACGTTTCCGTGGTCTTTGAGGCCGAAGCGGCGGACGGCCGGATCGCACGCGTGATCGCGCACACGGTCGACGGCCACCGCCACTACGGCGTCGTGATGGCCCCGGCCGACGATGTGCCCGCGCCGGTGGGTGGCTTTCCCGTCGTGCTCTCCTTCATCGGATTCGGTCCGCCCTATGAGGCGCGCTTTGATCCGAACCAAGCCGGCGAAAACGATGTCGCCGTCGTTTCGCTGTTCCCGTCCTTTCGGGGGCATACGCTGGTCATCGGCGAGCAGCGCTGGGCGTCCGAGGGCGACGCTTTCGATCAATGCGACGGAGGCACGGACGACGCCATCGCCTTCTTCAACGCCGCGTTGAGCCTCACGCCTCGGGCGAGCGAGGCTAGCGTTGCGACGGTCGGTGGCAGCCGCGGCGGGAACGTTGCCATGCTTTTTGCGATTCGTGACTCGCGCGTACGCCGCGCCGTGTCCTTTGCCGGGCCGGACGATTACCTGCGCGAGGACTACCTCGACCATCCGAACCTGACGATCCTCTATGAACGGTGGTTCGTCGCCGATCTTGCCGGCCCTGCGGACATCGGTGAAGCGCGTCGCCGCATGCTGGCTTGCTCGCCGCGCTACTTTGTCGATCGCTTGCCTCGCGTTCAGCTCCATCACGGCGATGCGGACGCCGCCGTTCCGCCCGGGGTCATGGCGCGAATGCGCGCCGCGTGGCTCAACGCGGGGCGGGAGCCCGAAGAGCTCGAAACCTGGGTCTACGAAGGCGAGGACCATTCGTTCGGGGCTTCCGTACCGCTCCTGCAGACCCGCATCGCGGATTTCCTGCTTCCGCTCGTGGCCCCAGACGCCTAGCCCGTGTTCGTCCCCACGAGGCTAAAGGGCGCGGCGCTTGAAGGCCGTTTCAGCGCGATTAAGGAGCGGCGCGGGCCGAACTTCCCCTAGTCTGAGGACATGCGCGTACCGTGTTTCGTCGCCCTGATTGTCATGACCTCTTCGCTCGCCGAGGCCGCGCCAGACGATTGGGCGGAGGGCGGCAGCGACGACGGCGCCACCCGCGACTTTTACAACCGCGGAGCGCGGCTCGCGTGGCGTCAGCAGCTGGGCGACTGGCAGGACCGTAGCGGAACGCTGCACGGCGACGCGGCGTTTGCGTCGGCGCGCATTGACGACACGGACGAAGCGCGCTTCGTCGAGTGGGATGTGACGGAGCTCGTGCGCGCGTGGGTCGCGGGCGAAATCGCCGACCGCGGGTTCTTTCTACGTGGCCGGGGCGGCGGACCGATCGATTTCAGCAGCCGGGAAGGGGAGCAGGCGCCGGAGCTGGTGATCGATGGCGTGACGTACCTGGCCGTTGCGGACACCTTCTTGCCGGAGAGCACCTTTCGCGATCGCGGTGAGCAAGACTCGATCCGCGTAGCTTCGAGTGCGAATGCACTCGTGCGTTTCGATTTGCAGGGTGTGGCCGAGGTTGGGGCGGCATCGCTCCGGCTCTTTACGACGGCCCAGTTTGGCGGCGGCATGGACGTCGATGTGTTTCCCGCCGTGACGGGAGAGGAAGCCGCCGCACCGCTGATGGGCATCGCGGCGGAGTTCGACTCGGACGACGGCATTGGCGCCCATCCAGACGTGCTCCTCTTCGATGGGTTCGAAGCGCCCGATTGGATGGAGCAGTGGACGAACGTGGGCGGCGATATCGAAGTGACCGATGCCGCGGGCTTTGGTTTCGAGCCCCTTTCGGGCCGGGCGCTGCGTGCACGCATTCCAGAGGGCGACTACACGGCGCTGAACACGTCCTATTACTTCATGGAAGAGACCGGTGAGGAGCCGGAAGCGATCTACTTCCGCTACTACCTGCGGTTGGGCGACGACTGGGATCAGAGCGTTCAGGGAGGCAAGCTCCCGGGCATCGCCGGCACCTACAACACGGCAGGATGGGGTGGCCGCCAGAGCGACGGGACCAACGGGTGGTCGGCGCGCGGACTCTTCGAGCGCTCGATCCCTCAGGACGCGAACAACCCGCTAGCCGGGTACACGCCCATTGGAAGCTACGTCTACCACGCGGACATGGAGGAGCGCTTTGGGGACAACTACGTGTGGAATGAAAGCTGGGGGCCGTCCGGTCACGGAGGCGTGCTGGAAACGAACCGCTGGTATTGCATCGAGCACTACGTACGGCTCAACGATGTCGGTGAGTCGAACGGCGTGATTCGCGGTTGGGTGAACGGACGCCTCAGCGTGGAGCGCACGGACATGCGCTTTCGCTCCGTCGATGCGCTGCGTATCGAGCGCATCTGGATGAACATCTATCACGGAGGAACGATCGTTTCGCCGTACGACCAGCACGCGTTCATCGACCACGTAGTGGTCGCGCGGAGCTACATCGGCCCGATGGGCGGCGGGGCACCGGCGGACGATGCAGGGCCAGGCCCCGTTGCGGACGCGGGAGCGGGCGCCGATGCGGGTTCCGGGTCCGATGCGGGAGCACGGGAACGCGATGGGGGCGAAATGTCGCCGGACGGCGGCGCTATCGATGCCGGCGAATCGGCCAGCGGCAACGGCAGCGGATGCGCCGCTTCCGGGGCTTCGGGCGGCCTTGCATCCGCGCTCATGCTCATGGGCGTGTGGTTTCGTCGCCGGCGCCGCTAAGTGGCGCAACCCGTCGACGCCATTGCTGCGGCCGCAGCCTCGGCGCGCGCCCGTGTTCGCTGGGCTCCCCATGGAATCGGAGCGGGCCGTCTGAGGGTGCGGCGCGTATCGCCGGCGGGGGCACGCTGCATGGGCGTACGCGAACGATCGGCCGTTCAGGCCGCTCTGCCGCGTCGCCGTTTGTTAGGCGGCGCTGCTCTCGGGGATCAAGGCGGCGAGCACGTCGTCAAGGCTGACGGCGTCATGCTCGCCGCTGATACGCTTCGCGCGGCGCTGAATGTGGTCGGGCGTGGGCGAGCGCTCCGCCTTCTGCATGTTTTCGCGGAGGAGGCGGCGGGCTTCGTGAACGCGCCACGCGACGGTGCCTTCGGAGGTGTTGAGAACGACGGCGGCTTCCTTATAGGAAAGGCCTTGAAGCGTCGTCAGAACGACGGTGGTTCGCAGCGAGGACGAGAGCGCATCAAAGGCCGCGAGCAGGTGGCCGTAGTTCTCTTGCAGCTCGAGGGCACGGCGTGGATCGCCCGGAGCGTCGACGGCAACGGCGGCCGACACGCGCGCATCCTCCAGGCCGACGGTGGGCCGACGACCGCGGTTGCGCTTTACGTTCAGGGCCCGGTGGAGGGCGATCCGGTAGAGCCAGGTGAAGAACTCGCTGCGCCCCTCGAAGGTTGGAAGGCGCCGGTAGGCGTTGAGGAAGGCATCTTGTGTGATGTCGTCCGCATCGCTGGGCCGGCCCGTGAGGTGCAGCGCGAGGGCGTAGATGCGGGGCCGATAGAGGTCGACGAGGCGGGCGAAGGCCCGTTCGTCGCCGGCCTTCGCCGCGGCGACGAGCTCGGCGGCTTCTTCACCCCGCCGTACAGCTTCGGTCTTCGATGCCATAGCCCTTCGACCCCCAAGCTTTCACCGAATTGGGAGCGACGTCGACTTTTTTCGCGCGGGTGCATTTTTCCCCGGTTCTGTTCGCCGTCGATCGGCCGACAGTCCCTATATGGTGACTATGATCTTGCGGGTGTGCCCTCCTTGATCCCCCTAGGGGGATCTGTTAAGCCTTGGATCTCCTTGGCCGAACGATGCGTGAAACTCCTTTTGTTTCAACGCCTTAGCGACGCCACCGGCGGATCCCGAGATGATTTTTGACTGGCTCTACGGACTGTTTTCGAACGACCTCGCCATCGATCTAGGAACGGCGACGACGCTAATTTACGTCAAGGGAAGGGGTATCGTGTCCTGCGAGCCTTCCGTCGTCGCTGTCCAGCGGGACCCCCGGGGCGGAAAAAAAGTGCTCGCCGTCGGCAAGGAAGCGAAGGAAATGCTCGGCCGCACGGCATGGATCGAGCCGGGCGTGCGACCGAG
>JBCCRV010000292.1:0-8766 GCA_039201085.1 Myxococcota bacterium
CGAGCTCCGGGCCCAAGACGGCGACTGCGACGCGGCCCGCGATGCCTTCGACGAAGCACTTCGAGCACGCGCGGCAGGAGCGCTCGAACGCTTCGACCTCAACCTGGAAGACGCCTACCGACTTCCCGAGACCTTTGTGCGGCGGTGCGGCCTTCGCGGAACGGCGGCGCCCGCCAGTTCCGAATGAGGACGTCTACTCGCCCGTGAAGTTCGGCGCGCGCTTTTCAACAAAGGCGCTCATGCCTTCCTTCTGGTCCTTCGTCAAAAAGCACCGGCCAAAGGCTTCGGCCTCAAGCTGGTTGGCTTCGCGAAGGTTGCGGTCCGCACCGGCGATGAAGAGTTCCTTGCACGACTTGATGGCGAGCGGACCCATCTGGGCAATCTCCGCCGCCACGCTTCGCGCGTGGTCCATGAGCGCGTCCGGCTCGACCACCGCGTTGACCAATCCGATTCGCAGCGCCTCGTCGGCGTGGATCATTCGGCCCGTGTAGACGAGCTCGCGCGCCATCGCAACGCCGACGCGACGCAGAAGCCGCTGCGTGCCGCCAAAACCGGGAATCACGCCGAGCTTAACTTCCGGCTGTCCAAGGCGCGCCTTCGTCGAAGCAAAGGCGAAGTCGCACGCGAGCGAAAGCTCGCAGCCGCCCCCCAGGGCGAAACCGTTGATCGCCGCGATGACCGGATAGGCGGTGGTTTCCAGCTTCTCGCCCACCGAATGACCCAGTTCGGCAAACGCTTGCGCATCGGCAGGCGAAAGGTCTTTCATTTCGGCGATGTCCGCGCCGGCCACGAACGCCTTACCGGCGCCCGTGATGATCGCCGCGTGCACCTTCTTTTCCGTCGCTTCATCAAGACGCTTGTGGAGCGTCTCGAGCACTTCGCGGTTGAGCGCGTTCAGCTTGTCGGGCCGGTTGATGGTGAGGATGGCCAAGCCATCCTCAAAGGCGATTTGAACAACGTCGCTCATGCTCCTGCTCCTGTCTTTTGACCGCGCTCGTCGTAGCGGTAAAAGCCGCGGCCCGACTTCCGACCAAGCCAGCCCGCGGCAACGTAGTTTCGAAGGATGGCGGGGGGACGGTACTTATCGTCGCCAAACTCCCGTTGAAGCACTTCGCCGATGAAGAGCACCGTGTCGAGCCCGATCAGGTCCGCAAGCTCGAAGGGGCCCATCGGATGGTTGAGCCCAAGCTTGGTCGCCGTATCGACTTCCTCGACCGTGCCGAGCCCCTCTTGAAGCGTGAAGCACGCTTCGTTGAGAAAGGGGATCAGCAGGCGGTTCACAATGAAGCCCGGCATATCCTTCGTGCTAACGAGGGTCTTTCCCATCGCCTTTCCGACGGCCATCGTCGCTTCGAAGGTTTCATCGCTCGTTTGAAGCGCGCGAATCACCTCCACGAGTTTCATGCGCGGAACGGGGTTCATGAAGTGCATCCCGATCACTTGCTCGGGCCGTTTCGTCGCCGCCGCGAGCTTCGTCAGCGAAATGCTCGACGTGTTGCTCGCGAGAATGCCGGACTCCTTCATGGCCTCGTCGGCACTCTCGAAAATCTTCTGCTTGAGCTCCAAACGCTCCGTCGCTGCTTCGACGACGATGTCGGCTTCGGCCAGGTCCGCGTACGCATCCGTCGCCCGAATACGCGCGACCGTTTCATCGACGAAGCTCGCTTCGATCCGCCCCTTTTCAACGAGCCGTCGCATGCCCTTTTCGATGCGGGCGGCGCCCTTGTCGGCGATTTCCTTCGAAGCATCGAGAAGAATCACGCGGTAGCCCGTTTGCGCGGCCACCTGTGCGATTCCTCGACCCATCTGACCGGCGCCGATTACGCCAAAGACTTCAATACTCATGCGATTTCACTTCTTTGTTCAATAAGCTCGCCGCCCATGGTCGGCAGGTACCGCGGGCGACTAGACCACATCTCGGCTCGAGGCGCAGCCCGACTCATGCATCACCGAGCCGCCGCGGCGAAGCAAAGTTGGCCCATCGAAGGTCATCCTCACGCCGCACGCGCACACGGGCCGCGTAGCCGGCCACGTTCCCCCCGAGCGCTTTTCGAATCTCCTTCGCGCTCAAGTAGAACGCATCTTCCGGTGCGTCGAGAATGGCCTCCTCTTCGAGTCGCTTGCCGGCCTCCACGGCCACGCGGCGCACGCCGAGGAGCGCCGACGCGAGCGTTTCCCCCAGGCCGCCCTTCGCCCGCGTGAGCTGCCGGAGCAGCACGAGGAGCGTTTGGCCGAGGGCCACGCGAACGGTGCCCAGCGATTGGGAGCGCGCAAGCTGGTTGGCGTGCTCGGCGGCGGCGCGCCGGTTTTGCTCCCGGGCGCCCGAACGCTCCTCAAAGCGGCGAGCAATCGCCCGAAGAAGGCCCGCGTTCGATGCGCCAAAGGCTTGCGGTCGAATGTCGATGCCGAGGGCACGCACATCGGAAAGCGCGGAGCGGGCGCGCTTCCAAGCGGCCCGCGCATCGCCGTCGAGGGCGCTTGCGCTGCGGCCTTCGCTCAGACGTGCCAGCTCGACCAGCTCTTCGTGCACCGCGTGCCGTCGCGCCGTGAACTGCGGCATCGAAAGGGAGACGGCGACGTCCCGCGGCAGCGTTCCGCACACGGACTCGAGGGCGCCGAGCACGTCGCGGTTCATCACGCGGGTGCGGTCCAGGAGCCGAAGCGGACCGCCCGCGAGATCCTGCCAGCGTCCTAGGTGCGCTGCGAGCGCCTTGTCGTTGAGGGCGCCCACGTCCGTCTTCAACTGCTCGCGATCGATCTCAAAGCGCGCATGGTGACGCTGAACCTCGGCGAGCAGCGGCGCCACCTCCGCCGAAACGCGCGCCGCATGCGCAGCGGCCCCGCCCAAGCGACGCACGCGACCGCGCACCGAGGGCTGGCCCCGCCGGCGATAGGGGCGCGCAAAAACTCGTTCCACCGCCGCCGATTCGCCGTCTTCGCCACGTCGCAAGGCACGATCGAGCGTATCGATGGCCAGGGGAACGACCGTGCCTTCATCGTCGAGGGTGAGCGAGACCCGTCGCCACGCACCGGGCCCGGGCCCGGGGACGACGCCGAAGCGAAGGGGAACGCAGCCGAGCAGCACGGGGCGACCTTCCTGCACGCCCCAGTCGATTTCCACCGGCTGGCCCTCCGCGAGCTGGACGCGGTCCACCAGGTCGGCGACGGCCTCGACGGTGTTTCGATCGAGGCCCTCGCCGGGGACGGACACGCGCGAGCTTCGCCGCTCGACACGCCACGGCGTTTTGCTCGCGAAGTTCCACACGCGAACTTCATCGGCGTCGCCCTGGTCGCTGGTGGAACGCGCCTTACCCCGTCGCTCTGCGTCGACGGGCACCAGCAGCATTGGGCCGTCGCCCAGCGTCGCCTCAAAGGCCTCCGGCGCTTCCGGGGCGCGAAACCAGAGCGCAGCCGTGTCAGACGCGGGCGCGGACACGCGCAGGAGTCCCAAACTCGCGCCAAGACGACGAACCGCCTCGAGGAGGTCCGCCTCTGCGTAGAAGATCCAACCCTGGGCGATGGGCAGCCCGTGCTCCAAAAGCCGCCGCGCCATCGCCAGATGACCGCTCTCCGCGCTCCGCAGGTACGCATCGAAGCCGATGGCGCCGGCAAGGGAGAGAGGGCTCGTCACGGAGAGCGCTTACACCCGCTCGACGACAACCGCCAGTGCCTCGCCGCCGCCGATGCAAAGGGTCGCCAGGCCGCGCGTCCCGTTTGCGTCGCTCAGCGCGTGCAGCAGCGTCACCACGATGCGCGCGCCGGACGCACCGATCGGATGGCCCAACGCAATCGCGCCGCCGCGCACGTTCATCTTCGCATGCGGCACCTTGAGCTGGTCGATCAACGCCATGTTGACGACCGCAAAGGCTTCGTTGACCTCGAAGAGGTCGATGTCGTCGACGCCGAGCTTCGTCCGTTCGAGGACCCGTTGCGTCGCGCCGACGGGCGCCGTCGTGAACCACTCGGGGTCGCGCGCGTCGCCGCCGTAGCCGACCAGCTTCGCCACCGGCGTGAGGCCGTGCGCCTTCACCGCACCCTCGCTTGCAAGCACGAGGGCTGCCGCTCCGTCGTTCAGCTTGCTGGCATTGGCGGCCGTGATCGTGCCCTCCTTTTCGAAGGCCGGCCGAAGCTTTGGCATCTTTTCGAAGTTTGCGCGACCGGGCTCTTCGTCGGCTTCGACCACCGTATCGCCCTTCCGGCCCTTCACGGTCACCGCGGCGATTTCTTGTGCAAGCTTGCCCGATTCCTGTGCGGCCTGTGCCCGGCGGTAGGACTCGATGGCGAACTCGTCTTGGGCCTGCCGGGTGAACCCGTATTCGCGGGCGCAGGTCTCGCCGCAGTTGCCCATGTGCTTGTCTCCGTACGGATCCCAAAGGCCGTCGTGCACCATCGAATCGACGACCGTGCCATTGCCCAGGCGATAGCCACCGCGCGCCTTGGGAAGTAGGTACGGCGCGTTCGACATCGATTCCATACCGCCGGCGACGACGACGTCTGCATCGCCCAGAAGGATGCTCTTGGCACCCATCACGAGGCTCATCATGCCGCTGCCACACACCTTGCCGACGGTTGTCGCGGGTGTACGGTCCCCGATCCCCGCGGCCTTCGCCGCCTGACGCGCCGGCGCTTGCCCCACGCCCGTCGTCAGCACGTTGCCCATGTACGTCTCGTCCACGGCCGACGCGTCCACCTTGGCCCGACTCAGCGCTTCACGAATGGCGATGGCGCCCAGCTGCGGGGCCGCCACGGTTTGAAGGGCGCCCTGAAACGAACCGATGGGGGTACGGGCGGAACTGACGATATAGACTGGCGTGTTCATGGCGATCTCCGAGCGGCGATCATAAGCCGCCGGAGCGAAAAAAATTGAGCGTTTGCGCACGCTATGCTCGGCACTCGGGTGACAATATGCGTACTAAAAATTCCGATACTCTGAAGCGGAAAGTTGCGGCTTGGCGGAATCGGTTCGTTTCGCGGACTTTCCTCACGACACAAGCGTTACATCGGCGTCGCGAATGTACCGAAGCGAGGTGAGCCTGCTATGGTCGCTCCATGACGCGGCACTTTTCTACGCTTTTGATCTGCCTGGGCCTCGTGGCCTGCGCCGACTCCAACTTCACCACCGAGGAGCCCGGCGACCTCACGACGCGCGTAGCGGATACGAGCGCGGACGATCCGAACGACATTCTCCGGGGTGTGCCGGGAGAGTGCGACACGGTTGAAAACACCCTGACCGTCGACGACCAGCTGCAAGGCTACATCCTCGTGAACGAGGACTGCGGCCTGGTGCAGTACCGGTTTACGGCGGCCCGCGAAGACAACCTCGAAATCATTTTTGGGCCTGAGTACTTCGACCAGCGCCGCTACACCGAGTCCTGCGACGACGGCACACGCTGCCGCACCTTCGTTGCCGTGCCCGGCGGCGAGTATGACTTCTACGTCCGCCAGCGCATCTCGACCTTCTCGGGCGGCGAGATCACCAGCCTGCCGGCGGACTACACCCTGGAGTTTTCCTGCGCCGATGGCGTGCGCTCCTGCGAAGCACCCGACGGCTGCTTGAGCGACAGCGAATGTGGTGAGGAAGAGTTCTGCTTCTTCGACGCCGGCGATTCGTGCGGTTCCGTGGGTCGCGGTGAGTGCATGGGCTTGCCCACCGACTGCCCCGCCATCTTCCAGGAGGTCTGCGGCTGCGATGGCGAGACCTACGCGAACACCTGCATTGCTCAATCGCGCGGCGTGTCGGTGCTCGAGGACTTCGCGTGCGATGCGGGCCCGACGGGCTGCAGCGGCGATGGCGACTGCGCCAGCGGCGAAATCTGCGACCGCTCGGGCAACGACACCTGCGAAGCCACCGGCGTGTGCGTGAACGAAGACGACCACCTGCTCTTCTGCCCCGAGGTCTTCAACCCGGTTTGCGGCTGCGACGGCGTGACCTACCCGAACGACTGCGCCCGAGCCAACGCCGGCGTTGCGCAGGTGTCGACCGGCGAGTGTGCCGACGTAGTCGGCGATGGCGATGCATGCGGCGGGAACACCGGCGCAGTCTGCGGTGAGGGACTGCTCTGCGACCGCAGCAGCGTCGAAGCCTGCGACCCGGATGCCGCCGGAACCTGCCGCGATGATGAGGAACGCATCTGCCCCGCGGTCTTCTCGCCCATCTGCGGATGCGACGGCGTCACCTACGGCAACTCGTGCGAGCTTGCGAACGCGGGCGTTCCCGGCGCATCCGCCGGCGCTTGCGAAGCGGACTGAGCGGCAGCGATCGTTGGAGGAAGCGCTCGGGTTCGCCCGGGCGCTTTTCTACTTAAGGCAGTCCTGCAGTCGCGGTCCTCCAGCCACAAGCAAGCTACGGCGTCGGAACCCCTTACCCCCCCCCGCGCGTGAGCGTGGTGAGTGACGCTACGCGGCGCGGTGGGTTGCGGGTCTCAGTCGACGCTGTGCTCCGTCAGCACTTCGAGGCCGACGTGGCGCAGGGCTCCCTGCTCCGTGGAGCGAAGCTTCACGCCCGGGCCGACGCCGGCTTCCGCCGCTTCGGCGAAGCGCTGGGCACAGAGGCACCAGCAATCGCCGGGCTTCAGTCCAGGAAACGCATACTCGGGCCGTGGCGTCATCAAGTCGTTGCCCCGTGCCTTGGAGAACTCGAGAAACTCTTGCGTCACCTTCGCGCAGACCACGTGCACGCCGCGGTCCTGGGCATCGGTGCGGCAGCTTCCGTCGCGAAACCAACCGGTTTTTGGCTCCATCGAGCACGGCTCCAGCGGCTGACCCAAGACGTTGAGGGATTTCTTCTCGCTCACCCCCCGTGGCTATACCGTGCGCGGCCCGCGGGCAAGCTTTCGTGCTTGCACGGCCAACACGTACGCGCTAGCACCGGGGTCCTCGGGCGATTAACTCAGTGGTAGAGTGCCTTCTTCACACGGAGGAAGTCCGCAGTTCAAATCTGCGATCGCCCACCACATCAAAGAGACAGCTGGCTCCTAAGGCCGGCTGTTTTGCTTTGCGGAACACCCCTCGTGCAATTGGCTCACTGCCAGATTGCCTTCACACGCGGAGGAAGTCCGCAGTTCAAATCTGCGATCGACCAGGCATCGCGTTGGCTTGCGTTTCAAGGGCGGCAAGGAGTGAGCGGATGGCGCCGAGGAGCGCTTGGATGCGCGGGAGCTGGAGAACCCTTGAGGGTCCGGAGACGGCAAGCGTTGCGGTCCCGCCGACCTTGGTCGCGACGACCGGCTGAAAGCGCTCGGGCCCAACGTCCGGTTCGGGCACCTGGAGGTCGGGAACGAGCGCAATGCCGACGTCCCGTCGGGCGACCTGGCGAAGGAAGTGCGCGTCCGCGCTCTTTAGCGCTGGCTTGACCGGGAGCGTCTCTCCATCGAGCAGCGGCCAGCGGTCGTGCCTTTCACTCGGCGCGCGCCACGAAATCAGCACGTGGTTGGACAGCTCGTCGACGGATCGCGGCGTTCCGCGCTCCGCGAGGTAGGCGTTCGTGGCGACCGCCCAAACGCGAGCGTTCACGAGCGACTCCGTTTGCCAATCAGTGCGGGCCGGTCCGTCGCCCCAATGCATGACGAGCTCGTAGCGTTCGAGGTCACCGCCAACGGGTACGGTGCTCGAATCGACAGTGTAGTCGAGTTCGGGAAACATCGAGCGCAGCGCTGCGAACGAGTGTCCAAGGACGCCGGGCGCCAGTCCGCTGCAGATCATCACGCGAACGCGACCGCGTATGCTCCTCGCTTCGCTAAGGCCGTTTAGCACCGACGATGCTTGCTCTAGCAGCTTCCGCGCCCGCGGGAGCAATTGCTCGCCGGCGGCCGTGGGCGCAGCGCCCTTCGACTCGCGAAAAAGAAGCTCGGCGCCGGCGCGCGCCTCGAGGGCATCCACGCGGCGCGCGAGGGTGGAACGAGGCAAGCCCAACCGAACCGATGCGGAAGCGAGCGAACCCGTCTCCACCACCGCAATGAACGCCTCGAGTTCGGTTAATCCACGCGCGCAGCCTACGTGCGCGCCGCGCGCTCGACCACCGTGTGAACGCGCAGATGCGGCGTATGAGGCACTTCGCCCGTGTTCAAAAATGGGCATGCGCGCGGACCATACATAGCACCCCCCAACTACGCGAGCACTACTACTTCAATTGGGCAGCTCGATGGTTCCGTCCGCGGCGGCGGCCGGCGGCTCGCACTCGCGGCTTCGACTGCATCTGCAACGACGGCTTTACGGACGACGCCGGCGCCTGCGTCGACATCGAGGAGTGCACGGCCGGCACGGACGACTTCAACGATTCGCGGCTCTGTGAGAACGTCGTCGGCAGTTTCTTATGCGTCTGCCCCGACGGCGAAACAGACTGCCGGGTGGTCTGCGGCGACGGCCTTGTCGGTGAGGGCGAAGGCTGCGACGACGGCGACGACAACGACGACGAAGCGCCCGACGCGTGCCGAACCACCTGCGAGCGTGCGAGCTGCGGCGACGGCGTCATCGACTCGGGCGAAAGCTGCGACGACGGCGACGACAACGACGACATCATCGCCGGCGCGTGCCGCACGACCTGCGCGCTCGCGAGCTGCGGCGACGGCGTGCTCGACGAAGGCGAAGCCTGCGACGACGGCGACGGCAACGACGACGACAGGCCCGACGCGTGCCGCACGACCTGCGTCACCGCCTTCTGCGGCGACACGGTCATCGACGAGGGCGAAGCGTGGGACGACGGCGCGGAAAACTCCGACAGCGCCGCCGACGCCTGCCGAAGCACCTGCGTCCTGCCCACCTGCGGCG
>JBCCRV010000293.1:0-8761 GCA_039201085.1 Myxococcota bacterium
CCGGCGGCGCGTAGGCAGGCGAAGCCGGCGGCGGCGCGTAGGCGGGCGGCGCCGCGGGGGGCTCCGTGCGGGGGGGCTCCGCCATGGGCGGCGCTGGAAAAGCCGGCGCCGCGGGCGACGTGGCGAGCGGCTCCCGGCGCGGCACCGGTGGCGAAGACGGGCCGCGGGCCTTCGCCACGAAATCCGCGGACGTCATCATCGTCGCTTCGCCTTCGAGCTCCTCCACCTCTTGGCTGAACGCCGCGTCAAGCTCCACGCTGGGGCCGGTGGGCATGCCCGCTGTCGCCGGAGCGCTGACGACGGGCGTGCCGCCCAAATCGTACGTCGCCGTCTGCGTCGGATCCTCAAAGGCCGGCCGATTCAACGAGGGAAGCGAAGGGTGGGCCGGACCGCTTTCCGCCTGCGTGGTTTCGTCGGAAAAGCTGGGCGGCGGATCGAGCTCCGCCAGGAGCGCCTGAGCTTCCGAGTCGCCCGCCGCAATCGCGTCGCTAAGGGATGCGCGGGCGCCGTCTTCGTCGCCCTTCCGCAAACGTGCCTCGCCCAGCATGCGCAAAGCCGCGCCATCCTGGGGCGCGTTGCGAAGCAGCGTGCCCATCTCCGAAATGACGTCGTCATAGCGCGCCAACGCCATCAGCGCTTCGCCGAGCAGGCGCCGCACGTCGACCTCTCCGGGGCGCGAGAGCAGCTCGCGACGGCACTTGCGGACCGCGTCCTGAAATTGGCGCGCGGCGATCAGCTGCTTCACTTCGTCGACTGCGGCTCGTTCGCTCATGGTGCGGGCCCGAAAAGGATAGATCGCCTCCGCCCGTTCACGGGCAGTTTTATGCGTGGTTCCACCACTGACCGACGATTCGGACGCCGATGCCCGCGACCCCCATCCCCCGCACTAATCGCTCATCAGCGCGTCGAAGAGGCCCAGGCCCGCCACCAGGAAAAATGCGTCGAAGGTGAGCAAGATTTTCACCCAAACGGCCATCTCCTCGAGGGGAGCGCCCGCAAAGAGCTGCTTCGTGGCCACGACAGCCGCCAGGAGCGCGGGCGTGACCAAGGGAAACACCACCACGCTCAAGGCCAAGTCGCGGGCGCCGGTCCGCACGGAGAGGGCGCCGAAGAGCGTGCCGGCGGCCGCAAAACCGAAGGTGCCAAGCACCAATAGGCTCAGCAGGGCCGGGCCCACCTCGAGAAGATCGATGTGAAAGAAAAGGGCGACGAGCGGCGCCACGATCAGCTCTACGGCCACCAAAAAGAGCGTGTTGGCGATGAGTTTGCCCAGAAAAATGGCGCCCCGCGGAACCGGTGCGAGCAGGAGCGCGCGCATCGCGTCGCCCTCCCGCTCCCGCGCCCAACCTCGGCCGACGGCGAGGAGCCCGGAAAAGGCGATGGCGACCCAGAGGACGCCCGGCGCGATCTGCCGTGCCAGCGCCGGCGTAAGGTAGAAGGAAAGGGACGCGAGGATGACCACGAGCGTCGCAAAGAGCGTCGTGGAAACCACGACGGCCTTCGTGCGCTGCTCGATCGCGATGTCCTTTTTGGCGATGATCCACGCGGCGCGAAGCGTACCTTTCATGACACCACCTGACCGCGCTTGAGCCGCAATCGGCGGTCGGCGATGCGCGTCGCGAAATCCTCGCTATGGGTGACGCAGACCACGATCGCGCCGCGCTGTCGCTCCGCGTCCACAATGGTCACAAGCTTTTCCGTGGCATCGACATCGAGGCCCGTCGAGGGTTCGTCGAGCAGAAGGAGGGCCGGAGAGGCGAGCAAGGCGCGTGCTAAGGCCACCCGCTGGAGCTGGCCGCGCGAAAACGTTCGCACCGGTCGATCGGCCAAGCGGGTCAGCTCAAAGCGTTCGAGCATGCGCTCCGATGCGCTGCGCTCCAAGCCGTAGAGCTCACCGAAGAAGGCCAGGTTCTGGCGGGCGCTGAGCTGTGGGTACAGAAGCGGTGCGTGCGCCACGAGGGCGATCGAGCGGCGCGCCTGCGCGCGCGGGAGGCCGCCGTAGCGCACCGTTCCCCGCGTTGGCTTCGCCAGCTGAGCCAGAATCTGAAGGAGCGAACTCTTGCCGCTGCCGTTGGGCCCCTCGACCACGCAGACTTCGCCGGCAGCAAAGGTGGCGGACACACCGGCCAGCGCACGGGTGGTCCCGTACATCTTGACCAACCCCTCGACGCTCACCGTCGCAAAATCGGGTGCCGCCGGCGCGCCCATGCAGATCTCCTAGAGCCCGTCCCAAAAGTTGCCGTTTCCACGCCTTTGAGCGGAATGAGCCGTACTATCCACGCAGGGTCAAAACGACCACGGCGAAGCACTATCGCGGTCGAACGCAAAGGCCAAGGGCGCTACAGCGCGGAAGGTTGTCAGACGGGCAACCGTCGTCGCCGCTGCACTCCTGGGTGCAGAACATGTCGTCGATGCATGCACCGCTCGCGCACTCTTCGCTCGTCGTGCAGGCCTCGCCGTAAGCCCCATCGCCGCGCTCCCCGACGGCGCAGAAAGAGCCTTCGTCCCCGAAGATCGTGCACGCCTCGTCGTCCTCGCACTCGAAGTTTGTCAGACAGGGCGCCCCACGGGCGGCATCGGCCATCGCATCCATCGTCGCATCCATCTCGGCGTCGACTGCGGCATCGATCTCGGCGTCCGCCGTCGCATCCATCTCGGCGTCCGGCGCGGCGTCGGCTTCCGCATCCGGCGCCGCGTCCGCCGCCAAATCCGGCGCGGGCGCGTCTCCGGTCTCCATATCCTCGGACACCGCCTCGTCGCGAGCCGTGGCCATCTCCTGCGCCGCGTCCGTTCCCCCGCCGTCATCGTCACCGCATGCCAGGGCCAGGAGTAGAAGTGGGATAAACCAAGCTTTTTTCATGCTCTGTGTGTACCATCCACACCCGCGTCGCGTCATCTTCGCTGCCATACTGGGAAGCCCTGCCTGGGCCGATCTCCCCCGCGCCAAAGTACGCAAAAGCACCGCCAACGCAGCGATTTGTGCACTCGAGGAAAAAAAATCGTAGGTCTTAAGGTCTGCGCAAGATTCGCCGCGTCTTCTCCTTTGAGGCCCCAGCGCGGGCCCTGAAAGGACCCCACATGTTTTCCCGATTCCTCCTTCCCACCCTTCTCTCCCTCGGCATGGCGGCCACGATCCCGCTCTCGAGCGCGTCGGCCCAGCGCGGCGGCGAGCGCGTGGAGGAGGGCCGCCGCGGCCATCCCCATCACCGGCGCGGCCGCCTGATGCGTCAGCTGGACCTCAGCGACAACCAAAAGGCGCAGCTGCGCGCTATTCGCGAGTCGCTTCGCTCGCAGCGCGCCGATTTGCGAACGCTCTCGGGCGAAGAGCGCCGCGCCGCCGCCCGGGCCCTTCGCTCCGAGCGCCGGCGCCTCGTCGACGAGGTGCTCACCCCCGCGCAACGCAGCGAACTTCGTGAACTGCGGGCCGCCGCCGGTGAATCGCGCCGCGCCCGCCGGGTCGAACACATGACGCGCGAGCTGTCGCTGAGCGATGCCCAAGCCCTGCGCGTGCGCGCCATTCTCGATGAAGCCGCGACGGCACGACGCGCGGCCATCGAGGACGGCCGCAGCCCCCGCGCCCTGCGTGAGCGCACCAAGGCCGCCATCGAAGCGGTGCTAACGCCGGACCAGCAGACCCGCTTTGAGGCCATGCGCGCCGAGCGCCGCGAGCACCGGGCCCACCGCCGCGGCGGACGTCGCGGAGGACGCTAGCAAGCCGCCCGGCGCCTTTGCCGAACGCCGCCTCACCCATGATGGGGAGGCGGCGTTCGCAATCGCCGAGGTCCGCCGACGCCTCGACAATGGGGCACAAAAGCGCTAGAACCGTTTCCCGTTTTCGGCCACGGCCGAACCTAAGGAGCGTTCGTTTGTCCCATCAGCAGCTTTTCATCCATAAGCGCCGACCCGAATGGGGCCGCGCCGTGCTTGCGTCCGAAACCGAAGACCGCCGGCAGTACCAATTTGAGGACGGACAGGTTCGCGCCATCTCAGAGCGCTTCTACTCGATGCTCGAGCCCGTAAACCCCGAAGAAGAAGACGCCAAAGCGTCCGTTCGCAAGCTTCGCACGCTCCTTCGCCACAACGACCTCTCCGCCGCCGCCGGCGACGGAAAGGTGAAGGCGACGATGACCTTTGGCGACCAGATCGCCCTCTTCCGCGCCGCCGTGCCCGAGGGCTTTGAGGCGGCCAACTACCGCAAGGCCTACCGTCGCGGCGAGCGCTCGACCAAGCGTGCCCACATCGAGCCCGCCATCGAGAAGGTCGAGACGGAGCTCGCTGAAGATGTGCTCCGCCCCCTCGTGGACGCCGAGGATTACACCGGCGTTCTTGAAGCCGTTCGCGGCGTGCTGCTCTCCACGGACCTCATCAGCTCGGCGGAGCGCAAAGTGCTGCAGGGCATCGACAGCGACGTGGGCGAAAAGCTCATCGCCACCGCCTTCTTCGAGCTGCTCCATGGCGAAGATACCTTTGCCGAGCGCTTCGTTCGCCTGCTCGACGCCTTCGATCGCGCCAAGGTTCGTCCGACCTGGGCGCTCACCACAGCCCTTCCGGCGCTGGCGGAGCCAAAGAACCACGTTTGCGTGCGCCCCACGGCCTTCCGCGACCAGGCGCGCAGCCTCATGCCGAAGCTTCAGCTCGAAATGACCCCCGACCTCGGCACCTACGAGCTTCTCCAGGGCATGGCGCACAGCGCGCGGGACCAGCTCACCGCCGCGGACATCGTTCCCGGCGACCTCTTCGACGTGCGCAACTTCATGTGGCTCACGCTTCGCAAGGACGCCGAGCGGAAGCTGCGCGCGCTCTAGCCCAGAAAAGTCACCATCCGACGCGCCCTCGCACATTTCCTGAACATCACAGCACTTCCGCTCATCGCTAAAATACAGTGTGTATTCGTCGCTCTTCGCGAAAGCACTGTGCAGTCCAGGACTCGCACGATCATCGCGCCGGCTGGTGACTTTTCCGGGCTAGCGACGCAGCGGTTGCTCATCAGAAGCCCCGGGGAGAGTCCCGGGGCTTTTTTGCTGGCGCGGCCTCCTTGCCGGCGCGTTGGCGCAACGACCGATCGTCAGGCTACCTGAGCGAGGATGCTCAAGTAGACACTCCGATCGCATTCAATGCTCCGTTGAAGCCGCGCACTTCGTCGATGATCTGAGCCGTTAAAACTCGCCCGTGAAGTCTTCGAGCTCAACGTCCGTGCCCGCGCACACCCCGCGGCCGTTGCAGCTCTGCGGCGCCACGCACTCCACGTCGAGGCATGCGCGCGTGAGGTCGAGACGCAGCTGCATGATGCGATCCGCGACGAAATCGAAGGTCATCGTTCGGCTGAGCACGCTCATGCCGTCCAAGAAGGCCGTGGCCTCTATGCGGAAGGGCCCGAGGCGCTCGCCCTCGTTGACGATGCCGATGGTCCGCGGCAGGGCAATGTCGCCGGCCATGAGGCTGGCGGTCGCCCCCATCGCCTGGCCGCTGGCGTCGAAGACGCTGACGTCGATGCGGTTGATCTCGACGATCGGTTGAAGGTCGCTGTCGACGATCAACACGACCTCCGTCGCCTCGAGATCGGTGCCGCAGCTGAGCAGCAGCAAGGAAAGAAGTCCGGGAATGAAGCGGTGCATAAACGAAGCCTGTTGCATTAGAAGCGAATCACGCCGGGCTCGAAGTTGCCCTCAATGATCTCGTCGCGGCGATCCTCATCGCCGCTTTGCGAGGCCACCACACCGATCGTGACGCCGACGATCGCGACGGCGGCAACGACGGTCCAAAACTGCCACGTGGCGAAGACCGAGCGGTCGTCGTCCTCTTCTTCGACGGGCGCCTCGGCGGCGGCGGCCGCCGCGGCAGCCGCTGCGACCTCTTCGGGAGAGGGAACGCCGGTGTTGAGGGTGAGGGACGCATCGGCGCCTTGCTCCACCTCGACGGTGTCGCTGGCGAGCTCTTCGTCGCCGCGCAAAACAATTGCCACGTGGGTGCCAACTCGCACGCGCAAGGGCCGGTTCATGTCCCGGCTCGGCACCGAGCGTCCGTCGAGCTGGAGGTCATAGGTGCCCGCTTCAGCGCCGTCGACACTCAGCGTCAAGCGGCCCCCGATCTCCTCGATATGAAGGCGCAAATCGGCGGCGTCGGCCCGAACCCGCGGCGGCGTGTCCGGCGCTTCGAGCAGCAGCTGCACGTTTTCGTCCGCTTCCCGCAGCTGGTTCAGCTCGTAGAGGCTGAGGGCGAGGTTGTAGCGAACGGGCGCCGAATCGCGCACGAGGAGCACGCGACGAAAGTTTGCCGCGGCCGCTTCATGCTCGCCCTGCTCCGCCTGGGCGACGGCTTCGGAGAACCACCGCCGGGCCTCGGCGAGCTCCGATTCGGTCTGGGCGTGCGCCGTGTTCGCCATCGAGAGCGCCGCGCTGAGAAAGGCGGCGAAAACGGGGGCCAGAAAAAGAGGTGAGCAACGAGGGTGACGCGGCATCGCCGCGCATCCTACAATGCGCGGGCATGTCCGCCCAACTCGAGGATCGCTATTCGCTCAAGCTGCCGCTCGGCCGCAACGTGGCGGGCGCTGTTTGGCACGCCGAGCCCAAAGACGGCGGCGCACCGGTGGCGGTGGCCCTGCTCGATCTCGAAGACGTGGAAGACCGCACGCTGCGCAAGCGCGCGGCCACGCGCTTCCGCCGAGACCTGAGCCTGCTGCGGCAGCTGAACCACCCCAACGTCGTGCGCGTGCTCGACGTGGGACGCAGCAAAGAGGGCCATCCCTACGCCGCCATGGAACGGCTCGACGGCGTCAGTCTTACGGACTGGCTTGAGCCGTCGCCCAGCGGCTCGGAGCGGGTTCGTTTGGCCACCGGTCTGCTTGAAGGCCTGGACGCCGCGCATCGAAGCGGTGTGATTCATGGCGACCTCGAGCCGGGCAACGTGCTGATCGCCGCGGGCGACACGCCGAAGTTGATCGCCTTTGGCCTGAACCGCGCCCTTGCCCGCCAAACCCATTCGGGATGGATCGAAACCTCTGGCGTCAGTCGCACGCTGACCTTTCGCGCGCCCGAACAGGCCGCGGGGCGCGGCGGACGAAGCGTAGACATCTACGGCGCCGGTCTCTTGCTTCACTTGATCTGCAGCGGCGAGCTTCCCAAAGACGGTCGCTCGACGCTGCGCGAAACGGCGGCGCGCCTTCCCGCCGGTCTCGTCGCGGTCATCGAGCGTGCGCTGCACGAAGATCCGGAGGAGCGCCACCCGTCGATTGCGGCGATGCGCAAGGGTTGGGCGGACGCCGTGAGCGTGGCGCGCGACGCGGTGCGCAGCGCCGTCGGCGGTTTTCGATCGGACTCGACGCCGCCGCGCCCCGACGATGAGAGCGGCAGTCGGACCTCCCTCATTCCTACGGACGATGAAGAGACGGGCCGGCCCTCGCTTCTTTCCGTGGGCGTTGCACTGCCCGAAGAAGACGACGAAGACTCGCTTGACGACGCGCCGGCGGCACCGAAGGCGCTCGGCCGGATCCCGCTGAAGCAGCGCGCCGTCCCCCGCCGAGTGGCGGCCGTGGAGGTGAGCGAGAACATCGCGCTGCAGGCAGCGGACAAGCCCGTTGATGCGCGAAGCGGCTTGGGTCCAAAGAAGGACGCGGACGTCGCAGCCGCCGAAATGGCGCCGCCGAGCGCGCCCGCGGACGCGTCGTCGACGAAGACGCCCGCCGCCAAGGTCGCCGCGAAAACGCCCGCCGGCGACACGGCCGCAGCGAAGGCGCCCGCCGCCAAGGCCGCAGCGAAAACGCCCGTCGCCAAGGCCGCAGCGAAGGCGCCCGCCGCCAAGGCCGCAGCGAAAACGCCCGCCGGCGCCACCGCAGCACCGAAAGCGCCCGCCAGCGCAGTCGCCGGCGCCAAGGCCGGGGCGGCGCCCGCCGAAGCGAAAGACGCGGCGGAGACGGGTGCGGAAAGCTCCGACCTCGCTTCGATTCCACCGTCGCGACGCAACGTGATCGCCACGCCGCCGCCAGCGCCCGCGCCGCGCACCATCGCCGAGCGCTTCTCCAACCCGCCCCCCGCCAGCGATGGGGACGAGGACCGAACGAGTGACGATGGCCTCGACCGCATCAGCCTCAGCGACGCGCTCGAAGACGGGCTCTTCACGGGCGAAGGCGGCGAGGACGAAGGTGAAGACGTCGAGCGCATCAGCTTGAGCGACGCCCTGGCGCCAACGGACCCGCAACCGGTGCCGCGGGTGCCCAAAGCCGCGCCCGTCCCGCAAGCCGCGCCCGTACGCAAAGCCGCGCCCCTCGCCCCCGCCGCGCCGGTCCCCGCCGCACCGGTCCCCGCCGGGGAAGAGCCCTCGTCGAATGGATGGCTCCTGGGCGTCGCGGCAATCGCTTTGATCGGCGCTGGCGGCTGGTACGTTGCGCAGCAAGGAAACGCCGTCGAGCCAAACGTGGCGAACGCGCCGAGCGACGACAGCACGGCCAACCCGGTCGCGGAAACGACCGCCTCGAACGAAACGTCGGCGCCGGAGCCGGCTGCGCCCGCCGAACCGGCCGAACCCGCTTCCATCCGGCTGCACGGCGTGCCCACAGACGCCCGCGCCTTCCTCGACGACGACTTCATCGGCGCCCAGACGAGCGGACCGCTCACCGTATCGGTGCCGCAGGACGGCGAGCGCCACGAAATCAGCGTGCGCGTCGGTGACGACACGCGATGGACGCGCAGCCTCGTCGCCACCGAACCGCTGGATCTGCTGGTCGTAATCGAAGGCCTAGAGGCTGCTCCCGAGCCGGAGCCGGAGC
>JBCCRV010000294.1:0-8740 GCA_039201085.1 Myxococcota bacterium
CTCTTCACGGCGTTCGGCGAAGGTCCGTCGGCGCATGCCAAAGAGCCGCCCGTAGAAGGCGAGGTTCTCGGCGATCGAAAGGTCGCCGTAGAGGGTGTGCTCCTGCGGAACGATGCCGATGCGCGAGCGGCTCGCGGCGCTGCGCGGGTCGTGGCCCAGGACGCGCACCATGCCCGACGTGGACTTGAGGACGCCCGCAAGCATGCGGATGGTCGTGGTTTTTCCCGCTCCGTCTGGCCCGACGATGCCGAAGAGTTCGCCGCGCGCCACGTTCAAGTCGACGGCGTCCACGGCACGCACGGACCCAAAGTCGCGCGTGAGCTGGCGCGCAACGATCGCGCTCATCGCGCGCCGTCCTCACCCATCGCGAGCGCTTCGCCTTCGGCGTCGACGAGCCAAACATCGGCTGGCATGCCCGGCAAGAGCCGCGCGTCCGCCTGGACGGACACGGTCACCGGGTAGACGAGCCGCTGCCGGTCCGAGCGCGTTTGAATGTTGCGGGGCGTGAACGCCGCGCGCGTGGCGACCGAACGAACTTGGCCTTCGAAGGTTTCGCCCGGATAGGCGTCCACCTCGAGCCTTACGGAGGCGCCGGGCCGTGCCGCCGCCAGCTCTTCGGCGCCGAGGTAGAGGGTAGCTTCGAGGCCGTCGTTTGCGACCAGTCGAACGATCGGCGCGCCGGGGCCGATGATTTCCCCTGTTTCGTAAAAGCGAACCTCGACTCGTCCGGCTTGCGGTGCGCGCACTTCGCACTCGGCGATGTCGAGCTCCAGGCTGCGAAGGCCGGCACGAAGCGCTTCCGTACTGTGCCCTGCGGCTTGCGCCTCCGAGCTTGCGGCGGCGCGGCTAGCCTCCGTGGCCCGGCCTTGCGCGGTTAGCGTGGCCACGTCCCGTTCCGCAGCTTCGACTTGGCTCGAAAGGGCGCTTGCGCGCACGCCTGCTTGATCGCGCTGCGATTCGGACGCGAAGCCACCGACGGTGCGAATGCGTTCGGCGTCGCGGTCGGCGCCCGCCCGCTCGGCGCGGAGGGCGGCGGCACGCGCCCGCGCGCTGCGCGCCTGGTTGGCGTTTGCGCGACGTTGGGCGCTCGCGTTCCGCACGCGCGCGGCAGCGGAGCTCTCGCTCGCTTCGGCGGCGGCGATGCGGGCGAGCGTTTCGGCCCTTCGTGCCTCGAGGGGCGCGCAGTCGATTCGGGCGATCAGCGCTCCCTCGTCGACGGCCTCGCCCTCGCCGACGAGCACTTCGAGGACTCGGCCTGAGATCCGCGACGCGACGGAAACTTCTCGACCTTCGAGCACGCTGCTGCTCGTTGGCGCGTCCGTGGTCGCGCGCGCCTGACGGCCGCGAAACCACAGCAGTGCAGCTGCCAGCGCGCCTCCGATCACGACCAACCCGATCACCGCTCGCTTCATGGGGCACTGCCTTTTCAACGGCCGTGCCAACGGGTCTGGCAAGCATTTGTTGCGGGTTCGTCCGCCAGCTGTCTGGAATGCGAGACGCTGCCCTTCCCAGCGATTCCAGGAACCCGGTCACTTCCGCGGAAAAAGCGGCCAAAACGTGCAACCGCACCCCAAGCACGGTCCTTGCGTTGCAGGAAGGTCCATGATCGATCGGCAAACGCGGCAGACTTCGCGCATGGCTTCCTCTCCGCCCGTGGCCCTCGGTCGAGAACGCTTCTTTCGTGCCTTTGCCTACGCGCGCGTCTTCGTGGCGCCGGTTGTGGCAGTCATCGGCGCGCTTGCGGCGACCTTCGGACCTACCTGGCGGGTGGTGACGCTTGCGGTCGCGATCGCCGTGATCGCGGCCGTATCGATCTACGAGGCGCACTACTACCGCCGGCATGGGCGATTTCGCTTTGGCGAGCGCGCGAACCTGCTGGTGCTCATCGTCGGCCAGCTGGCGGCCGTGACCGCCACCGGTGGTCTTTCGTCGCCGATCGTTCCGGGCATGGCGGTCTTCGGTGTCGTCCTTGGGATCTTTGCGTCCGGGTCGCTGCACCTTTGGGTGCCGCTGTTGATTCAAGGGCCGTGGATCTTTGGCATCGCCGCCGTGCACGCGTATGGGCTGCTACCGGAGTTTCAGCCGCCCTTTATGGAAGGGCTGATGGATGCGGGAGGACGAGGACTCGGACCGTGGGTGATGGCGAGCGTGCTCTCGCTGCTCCTGATCCTGGCGCCGCGCATGGGGCGGGTGATCCGGGCACTCCTGCTCGACGCGCACCAGGATTTGCTCACAAGTCGAGATCGTGAGCTGCGCTCCTACGGCATGCAGCAGCGGGAGCTGGAGATGCTGACGAGTCAGCTGGCCCATGACCTGAAGAACCCCCTCACCAGCCTCGTTGGCGTCGTTCGTCTACTGGAGCGCGAGACGACGGGGCGCGCATCGGAGCACGTTCAAATCTTGGGCGAAGAGGTTGGCCGCATGCGCACGGTCGTGCGCGAACTGCTCGACTTTACGCGCCCGGTGGTTCCGCTCGAGTGTCGGCAGGTCGACTTCGCCGCGGTGGTGAGCAGCGTCGCTGCGCTTCACGAGGGGCTTGCGCAGGAGCGTGACGTGCGGGTCGAATGCGTCACTGCGGATGACCTCTTCGCGTCTGCCGATGAACGAAAGGTGCGCAACGTGCTCGTCAACGTGCTTCAAAATGCCCTCGACGCGTCGCCCCCCGGCGGTCGCGTCGTCGTGAGCGCGACCCGGGGCGCGAACGCCGTCGAGGTGAGTGTTCGCGACCAGGGCGAAGGCATCGACGAGCAGGTGGTGAAACGCATTTTCGAAGCGGGCGTCACGACGAAGTCCGAGGGCTCCGGCCTCGGACTCACGATCTCCCGTGCGCTCATGGCGCAGCACGACGGCACCATCGATTTTCTTCCGGGGCCGGGCGGGACGGTCGTTCGCCTCCGTTTTCCAGTTCGCAGACGCACCAAGTCAGCGCCCGGATTCGCTTAGGCCAACAAGCTGCTCAGCGATTTCGAGGCTGTCGAGTCCTACCAAGACAACGAGGTTTCGCCCCCATATTCGCAACGTGGAAGGGTCGCTACGTTCTTGGCTCGAGTTGTACTCGAACCAGAAGCCCGAAAACGTAGAGGGCGCCATGGAGTTAAACGCCGTCTCATCGTAGATGCGTACCGGCGCGCGCGTTTCGTCGCTCACCCACATCGTCACCGCGAGATTCGCCCAGTCGACGAACACCCAGAAGCGCGTCCACGTGTCGGGTGCGATGTCAAAGGACGCGTCCAGTTCGCCGATCGTGTCAAAGGGTCCTTCGACGACCGGGTCCCAGCCATACACGCGCATGTCGACGCGCGCCACGTACCCTTCAGGTGCCAGGTCAAAGCGGGTTCGCGGTTCCAAACCACGGCCCTGGCGTGTCGGCTCGATGCCCGTGATCTGGAATGCTTTGTGGGTACGAATGCCGTCCCGCTGGCGCATCCAGTTCCCATCCCAACGGCCTTCCCAGTAGTAGAGCGCGTTCCTGTCCGGCTCGCCCACGGGCGGCGTAAACTCGGAACGCAGCTGGTCCGCCGAGCTCATCGAGCCGACGTTGGCCCTGAAGGTCCACTCCGCTGCGTCCTGCACCGCGTCGTAGCGGACGTGCGTTGCGCGCGGTGTTTGGTCCGTCGCAATTTCCGCTTCGCTTCGGTACGCCCGGCTGTGCATATGCTCGTCGCGTTCCTGGAGCAGCGTAAAGTAGTCGCGTGTGCTGGGCGCGCCGCCGTCGGCCGCGCCGCCGTCGTCTCCGAGACTTCCGTCGGACGGGGCCGTGCCGAGGTCGGACGCCGGCATGCCCGTATCGGGCCTCATGCCGTCCGTGCCATCGTCCGTCGGTGCCAATGCATCGGCGACGAGGGCCGCATCCGGCAACGGGCCCGCCGCGTCGGACGAGTTGCACGCGGCGCCGCAGAGTGCATTCAGGGCAAAGAGGGGCGGAAGCAGGCAGATTATTCTCGGCATGGCCCTCACCATGCGCGGGTTTTTGATCGGAGGGCCTAACGGCGAGTGCCAGTGTCGGCGAGTGCCGGCGTCCGTATCGGTTAAGGCGAAGTGGATCGGGTCCGTTCGAGCATGGACGCGACGCGAATGGATTCGCGGTTCATCAGACGAACGAGCGCACGAAAGGCGCGTCGATCGAAGTTGCTGTCCGTATGCTGGAGCGCCGAGAGGCGCACCGCACCGCTCACGGGGTGCCATTCGAGCTTGGTCGATAGGGCGGACCAGTTGTACTCGCCCAGCCTTCGAAGCAGTGCGTTGGTCGGCTCGGCGGACGGTTGAGCGGTTCCGACGAGCGCCGACAGGTAGAGCGTGTGGCGCGCGTCGTCGAGAATGAGGCGCACCTCGAGTGAGCGTGTGCCGTCGCCATCCGCGGCTTGCCACGAGCAGCGCAGGCGGTTTCCACCCTCGGGAACTTCGCAGGTCGCTTCCACGTCCAGAGCGTTGAGTTCGGTCCGTACCGCATCGCCGTAGCGCTGCGCTTCCGCCGCGTTTGCGAAGCACAGGAGCAGCACCGCGCGCGCGGCCTTTGCTAGAGGAATTCGAGCCACGAGTGTCCGAGGTCCAAGCCGATGTCGACCGGCTCCGTACGCATGAAGACCACGCCGATGCAGCTCGACTCGGGCATTGGGCCGTACGTTCGACTGTCGTGCGTAGCGTCCGGGCGGTTATCGCCGAGGAGGTAAACAGAGCCTGAGGGGACCTGCACGGTCGCAAAGCGAAGCTCGCGCTCGTCTTCGAAGACTTCGTGCGTCGTATTGCCGAACTCGAGCAGCACCCGCTTCACGTCGACGCTCTGGCCGACGTCGGAGTTGAAGAAGGCGATATCGCCCATGATATCGCGCGTCGCTTCGCTTCCGCTGACGAGCACGCGTCCGCGTTCCGTTTCCACGGTGTTGCCCGCCATGCCGAGCACCCGTCCGATCACCGTTTCGTTTCGTTCGGGGTGCACGCAAACGGCGATGTCGCCGAGCTCAAGATCGCGGTCGCGCCACATGAGCACGCGTTCGCCCGCAAGCAGCGTAGGCGCCATTCCCTGATGCGTGATCGTCACCGGCGTGAGGAAGAGCAGCCGCATGACGCCGAATACGACGCCGCCCAAAATCGCCAGGCCCACCGCGGCCTTGAGGGAGAATCGCAGGAATCCACGCACCGGTTGGTCTTCGCGCCCCCAGACGCCGTTGTCAACAAACTGCCCCGAATGGGGGGACTGGCCCGCGTGACGTGAGAACGGCGCTCACCAACGCCGGCGCCTCGGGCGTACGAACGGGCCGAGCAGCGCCTCGATTGAAGCGCGGTCGTGCACCCCGCGAATCGCTGCGGTGCCGTGTGCGCCCGCCGACGCCAGCGCGCTCGCGTGCTCTGTTCCCAATACGCCGCCCAAGCCGAGCAGCGGCCCATGGCGCGACGCGACGACGCGAAACGCTTCGACGCCAAGGGGCGTGCCTTTGCCCGGACTGGCAAACACCGGGCTCAGCGTGACGTAGTCGGCGCCTTCGGCCAACGCCTGGGCAACGCCGGCTTCGTCGTGGCGCGACGCGCCAATGCAAAACCTGCCCGTTGGAAGGTCCGAAGGGCGCAGACCGCGCTCTGGCAGATGCACGCCGTCGGCGTCAAAGGCCAGCGCCAGGTCCAGGCGCTGGACGAACCGACGGACTGGGAGGGATGCAAGCTCACGCGTCGCTTCGGCAAGCGCGCGCCCGCTGGCCTTGGGCCGACGCAGCAGGAGGGCGATGTGCTGTGCAACATCGCCCGGAAGCGCGCGCGCGAGCTCAAGGGTGGGGCGAAGGTCGCCAAGAGGCGGCGTGATCCAAAGAAGGCGCGGCGCCTTCAATGGTTCGAGCCGATGACGCCTTCAAGGGGGCTCGACGCCGTCGCGTAGAGCTTCTTCGAAATGCGGCCGGCCAGGAACGCGTCGCGTCCGGCTTCCGTCGCCTTGCGCATGGCGCGTGCCATACGAACGGGATCGTCGGCGCCGGCAATCGCCGTGTTCATGAGAATCGCGTCGACGCCGAGCTCCATGGCAAGCGCCGCATCACTGGCCGTTCCCACGCCCGCGTCGACGAGTACCGGCACGCCGGCGTGGCGCACGATGATCTCGATATTGGTCGGGTTGCGAATGCCGAGTCCGCTGCCGATCGGGGCCGCTAAAGGCATCACGGCGGCGCAGCCCAGGTCCTCGAGTCGTCGGCACGCGACGGGGTCATCGGTGATATAGGGCAGCACCACAAAACCCTCGTCGACGAGGATCTTCGCGGCGGCGATCGTCTCCGCCACGTCCGGGAAGAGCGTCTTTTCGTCGCCGATCACCTCGAGCTTGATGAGCGGCGTATCGAGCAGTTCACGGGCGAGACGCGCCGTGCGAAGGGCGTCGTCGGCGGTGTAGCAGCCCGCTGTGTTCGGCAGGATCGTGTACCCGCCTTCGCGCAGCACCTCCATCACCGTGCCCTTGCCGCCCTGGCTCATGTCCACGCGCCGGAGGGCGACGGTGACGACTTCGCAGCCGGACTCGGCGAGGGCGGCTTTGGCGACGTCGAAGCTGGAGTATTTTCCCGTCCCCGTGAGAAGTCGGCTCGTGAAGGTAAAGGAGCCGACGCTCCAGGAATCCGTATCGGCGGTCATGGCGCTTTCTTAGCCGCCCCCGACGAAGTGCACCACCTCGATTTCATCGCCCGGCTCCAGCGTCGTGCTTTCGTGCTCCGCGCGCGGAACCACGGCGCGGTTGCGTTCGACGGCCACCCGCGCCTCGCCGAGGCCCAGCTGCTCGAGCAGAGCCCGCACCGTCGAGCCCAAGGGCACCTCCTGGGCTTCGCCATTCACCTCGATTTGCATGGCCAGAGCCTAACAGTCTACGGAAAAATTCGGTTGCCCATGCCCATGCCCTTGCCCTTGCCCGTGCCCGTGCCCGTACCGGTCCAGCGAAGCCGTGCCCATACGCTTGCCGGCGCCCGTCGCCTCTGCCCCGATACGAAGTCGCCGGCGATCCTTGATCGGACACCTCGGCAGCTGGCGCCCGTCCACCTCCCGAGCCAGGATCGCCGCGATGCGAGTGTTGGCGATCGAGACCTCAACCCGCGTAGGCAGCGTGGCGCTTTTACAGGGCGACGAATGCCTCGTGAAGACCGGCAGCGTGGACGCGCGTCATGGCGACACGGTGCTGCCCATGGTCCAGGCCGTGCTCGCGGAAGCCGCGCTTAACCTCTCGGACGTGTCGCTTATCGCGGCGGGTACCGGTCCGGGCTCATTTACGGGAGCGCGCATCGCCCTCGCCGTCGCCAAGGGCCTGGCCGTAGGCGCGGGCCATCCGCTCGTCGGCGTCGGCAGCCTTTGTGCCCTCGCCCGGGGCGTAGGCCAGCCACGCGTTGCCGTCGCCATGGATGCAGGGCGCGGTCAGCTATACGGCGCCGCCTACGTCTTCAAATCCGAGGGCCCCGCGGTCGAGCTGCACGAACCCTTCGAGTGTGCGCCCGAAGCCTTCTGGGAACGCCTCGGCCTTGCACGCGACGTCGCCATCGCGGGGACGGCCTTCGAGCGCTTCGACGTGCTGCGCGCGGACGTCGGGCACACCGCGCCTTCGGCCCGCGACGTCGCCCTCGAAGCGCGCTTACGCTTCAAGGTAAACGGGCCCGATTCGCTCCATGAGCTCGAACCGCGCTACGTGCGCCCCAGCGACGCGAAGCTCCCGGCATAGCCCCCTGCGCGCAAAAGCAAGCGCGCGCCAGAGCGCCGGCGCCAACCGCCAACCGCCGACCGCACACCGCCAACCGCACACCGCCGACCGCACACCGCCAACGGCCCACCGCCAACGCCGATCACCGCTCCAGCGGTACCGGGGCGTCCCTACGCCGCCAGCGCGCCCTGCGCCGCGCGATAAAGGCGCGCGTATTGGCGCGCGCAGCGCTCCCAACCGTGATCGATACGCATCACGCGTCGGCGGGCGCCGTCGAAACCCTCGGTGACGAAGGCTCCGGCGGCGCGGCGCATGCCGGCCAGCAGGTCTTCGCCCTCGGCGCTGTCCGTGAGGAGCGCCGTGCCCGAGCGAAGCTTCGCGTCGCAGTCCACCAGCACTTCGGATGTGCTTCGCGGCGTGATCGGAAGCGCGCCGTAGCGATGGGCGATCAGGCTCGTCGTGGCGTCGAGCGTGAGCACAAAGTCCGCCGCCGCGTGCGCCGCATGAAGTTGGTCCGAAGCGAGCAAGGCGCAGCGGTCGGGCCAGCGGCCCGCCAGCTCCTCGAAGCGAGCTCCGCCCCCAACCACCGCTAGCTGCACGTCGTTTCGCAGGAACATGCTGGCGTGCTCTTCGAAGGCTGCCGCTGCATGCACCAAGAAGAGCGGGGCGTTCGTCTCCGCCAGCCCGAGCGCTTTTTGAAGATCGCGTTTGTTCGATGCCTTACCCGAGAGGTCCACCGGATCGAAACGCGCGCCGAGCTTGGGATCGGTGAGCGGGTTCCACACCGCCGTATCGATGCCGCCGCGAATCGTTGGGGAGCCGCTTGGAAGGCCGAGGGCGTCGAGCAATCCAGGCGCGACCTCGCTGATCGCGTCGGCGGCTTCGAGCCCGGTGCGCAGCGGGTCCTGTCCGGCGATCGTGGCCGCGTCGCCCTTGAGGCTAGGGCCTTCGCTAGCGTGGGCCGTCACAACGGTGGGGATCGCGACACCTTCGGCCTTCAGCGCCGAGACCACGGCGGCCCCCAACCAGCCGTGGCCATGAACGAGCGCGTAGCCGTTATCGTTGCGGCGGATCAGCTCGACGGCC
>JBCCRV010000295.1:0-8705 GCA_039201085.1 Myxococcota bacterium
CGGCGTCGGCGGCGGAAGGCCAAGGAGGTCGTAAACGCGGCCAACGAGTCGAGGGCCGGGAGCGCTGGATGCGATCGTATTCATGCGACACGATACATGCCTCCAATTTACTGGGAGTCAATGCATGAAATTCATATCATGAATAAAGGAACACATACACGACCGAAGGCGTACTGATATGGCGCTTTTAGTCGAAGGTCTCCGCTGGAGATTGGTTTAAGCTCTCGGCCAGCAGGTCGTAGAGGGCCCGGTTTCGCCTTTGAAGATCCTTCGGCCGCTCGAAGAACACCTCCAACGCCGTGGCGAAGGTCTCGGCCCGGTTCGTTCCCGCGTAGCGGCGCAGGGCCGTTCGGCGCCCCGCTTCCGCCTTGGAGCGCTCGTCGTCCAGGATTTCGTCCCAGCGCGCGAGGTCGGTTGCAAAGCCAGGAATCCCATCGGCAAAGGCGTCGTCGAAGTCGAGGACGTGCGCCCATTCATGGATCGACACGTTCGAGCCATTTTCCCGACTCCAGCCGCTTTCCAGCGCACGCCGCGAAAACACGATCGGCCCCTGCTTGTGCACCATGCCCAAGATGTCGCCATCACCATGGGCGTAGTCGTCGTCGAAGCGGTCCGGATAGAGCAGGACGGAGCGCTGCGTGTCGAAACGGTAGGCGGGACGTCCCTGCACGATGACCGCGGCACCGGCCACCGCGAGCACGCGCGCCTCGAGGTCGAAGTTCACTTCGCCGACGGCCTCGAAGTCGAGGGTGCCGAGCAGGCGCTGAACGCGACGCTGAAAGAAGTCCTTGTCCCGATCGTGAGCGAGTCCGGCGAAATACGGAACGCGCTCCGCCAGGAGCTTTCGAATCTCGGGGCGAAGCGGGCCCTGCTCGGCCCGGATGAGGCGGACGGGATCGCGAAGAACGACGGGCAGGCTGAGGAGCATCACGACGCCAAGGCCAACGAAGATCGGACCTTCCGTCGCAAAGTAAAAGGACGCACCGGCGGCCATAAGGACGGCGGCGCTTCGCCAGACAACGGGTATCCACGCGCCCATGGGCGCCTATGATGGGGCCGAGTCGCTGGACGGCAACGGCCTTTGCGAAACGCGGCCCGGCGCGCGGTGGGGGCCGTTTTCCCAACCCGTCGATCCACCGAACGGCGATTCGGTCCGCAAACCGGGGTGCGGCCCCCTCATTTCGCCGCCGAGTGTGCCGTACCTGAGAGGGTATGGATGGTGATGTCGACCCGGCGCAGTTCGATTATCCGAGCTGCTCGCCGGATGCGAACGCCCTGTATCGACAGGCCCGGGCGCTCCTCGTCGAGAGCGCCGGAGGCACGAGCGCCGGCGCCTGCACCCTCGCCATGGCCAAGATGGCCGCCGACGATTTCGACTTGGAAACGGCCCACCACTTGGCCGTTCTCGCGGCCAGCGCGCTCGTGACCGAGCCCGTCGCTCAGCACGCCGCCTACATGCTCGCCGGGCGCGCTGCGCTTGCAACGGACGCCGTAGAGGCGGCACGCGGGTGTTTTTCGGCTGCGACGAAGGGCGCATGCGCCTACCAGGCCTACGAAGCCCTCGCCTGCCTCGAACTCGAAGCCGGCGACCACGCGCGGGCCGAACGCTTCCTGCACCAGGCGTGGTCTGCACTGCCTAAGGACGCTTCGCCGCTCACCGTCGCCACGCTCCGTCAACGCTTCGGGGAAGTGGCGATCGAGCGAAACGACTTCGACGGCGGCGCAAAGGCCTACCACTTCGCGATCGAAAGCCTTCAGGGTTGCGTGAGTGCCGAAGGGCGTCTTCTCGCCGCCCGGTTGCGAACGGAGCTAGGGGACCTCTACGCCGCCTGCGGTCAGGTCGAGCGTTCCCGCCAAGCGTACACGCAGGCGCACGAGTACTACGAGCGCGCCGGGCTCGAACGACGCGCCGCCCGCGTTCTCACCCGCATCGACGCGATCGCCGAAGCGCGCGTCTAAGTAGACCGGTTCGACCTTCGTTTGATCGCCTCGGACCCACCGCTCCCGCCGACCTCGGCGTTGCTCGTCCTTGAAAGGCGCCTGCCGTCCTACGTCCTCGCGCCTTGATCTCGACGCGAACGACGAATCCGAGGCAATCAAATGAAGGTCGAACCGGTCTAGACGGCTACGCTTTCGCTTCGATCAACGAAGGCTCGAAGCCAGCGGGGGCGGCGTAGCCAAGCAGGTTGAGATAGGTGGCCGCCACATTCGCGAGGCCCGGGGAGGTGATGTCCCTCAGCTGGAGCGAAAGCTGCGGCGCGTAGATGAAACACGGAACGGCGTTCAGACTGTGGCTCGTGCGAACCAGAGGCGCGCCCGATGCATCGAGCGTCGTGTCACCGTCTTTTCGCTGATGCATCTGATCGGCGTTGCCGTGGTCCGCCGTCACGATCAAAGCGCCGCCAAGCGCATCGATCGCCTCAACGAGCCGGCCGACCTGAAGGTCGACGGCTTCGACGGCGATCACCGTCGCGTCCAGGTGACCCGTGTGGCCCACCATGTCGCCGCAGGCATAGTTGATGCGGAACGCACGGTGCTGTCCCGCAGAGAGAGCGCGTAGCGTTGCGTCGGTGATCTCGGCGCTCTTCATCCACGGCCGCTCTTCGAAGGGCGCCTGGTCGCTTGCGATCTCTTCGTGCGTTTCCCCTTCGAAGGGCTCGCTGCGGTTTCCGTTCCAGAAGTACGTGACGTGGCCAAACTTCTGCGTTTCGCTGCACGCAAACTGACGCTCGCCGCTTGCCGAGAGATGCTCGCTCATCGGACCGTCGATCACCGGCGGGTCGACGAGAAAGTGCGTGGGAATCTGCAGATCGCCGTCGTATTGCATCATGCCCGCGTAGAACACGTCGGGCCGGGCGCCGCGGTCGAAGGCGGTAAAATCGGTCTCCGTGAAGGCACGCGTAATCTCGATGGCGCGGTCGCCGCGAAAGTTAAAAAACAGCACGGCGTCGCCGTCCTCGATCGTACCGACGGGGCCGCTCTCGTCCGCAATCACAAAGGCCGGAAGGAACTGGTCGTCTTCGTCGGTCGATGCGTACAGGCTCGTCACGGCTTCCGCCGCGCTGGCGAAGGTGTGCGGTGCTTCGCCGTGAACGTGGGCGTTCCACCCCCGTTCGACGATCGACCAATCGGCCTCGTAGCGATCCATCGTCGTCGTCATTCGTCCGCCACCACTCGCGATGCGGTAGTCGCCCGAGCCTTCGAGCGCGGCTTCCAACGTTTTCAGGTAGGAGAGCGCGCTCCGCGCCTCCACGTCGCGCCCATCGAGAAGCACGTGCAGCCGCACGCGCGCCACGCCGAGCTCGCGGCACTTGGCGACGATGGCGAGCGCATGGTCGATGTGCGAATGCACGTTGCCGTCGGAAAGAAGCCCCATGAGATGCACGCAGCCGCCGGCTTTGGCTCGCTCAAGCACCCGCTTGAAGACGCGTCCCTCAAAGAGTTCGCCGCTAGCAACCGCCTGCTGAACGCGCTTGGCGCCCTGGTCGACCACGCGCCCGGCGCCCAGCGCGTTGTGGCCGACTTCGCTGTTGCCCATGTCGCCGTCGCTGGGAAGGCCAACGGCCGTGCCGTGCGCGGCTAGCTCGGTGTAGAGCGCACGCCTTTTGAGCGCCTCGAGGTTCGGGGTGCGCGCTAGGGCGACGGCATCGCCCTCGTCGCCTTCGCCGATGCCCACACCGTCCATGACGACGAGCAAAACCGGGCCCCCGGTGCCAAAAGAAACGGAGCGCATTGGGGCAAGGCTAGTCATCTTCCCTCCATAGCAGCCAGGGCCCGTCCCCCAACCGAAGCGGGGTTTGTTACCCTGTTGCCATGCCCCGCCCCGCGTGCCCTCGGCCCGTCCTCCTGCTCCTGCTCCTGCTCCTCGCTGCCTGCGACTGCTCCGACGACGGCGGCGTGGCGGCCTGCATGTTCAACTCGGACTGCGACGAAGGATCGAGCTGCGTCGAAGGCCGCTGCATTCTCGGGGGCCTGAGCGATGCAACAACGGACGGCGGCGCGGACGCTGAGCTCGACGGAAACGTGCTCAGCTGCGAGCCACCCACCGTGGCCTGCGCCGGTCGCTGCTGCGCCGAGGGTCAAACGTGTTCAGCCGGGGTCTGCACCATCGACTGCGGCGAAGCGGCGCTCTGCGCCGGCGTGTGCTGCGAGGTCGGTCAGGCGTGCGAACTCGACCGCTGCGTCGCGGAGTGCGGCGACGTATCGCAGCGCTGCGGTGCGAGCGACGAGCTTTGCTGCACCACTGACCAAGCGTGCCTGGGCGATAGCTGCGTCGACCTGGGAGAGAACTGCGACTTCACCGAGGACTGCGAGGTCGACGAAATCTGCTTACCCTCGGAGGGACGCTGCGCAAACCGCGACTCGGTCGACGTTTGCGAGTTCCGCCCCCCCGACGCACCGCTCGAACCGCGTCTCGGGTGCCGATGGGCGCCGGCGGCGGACGATCCCTTTCCCCTCTCCGACGCCGTGGAAATGACGCCCTCCGTCGCGAATCTCACGGACGACAACGGCGACGGCGTCACCAACACGCTCGATACGCCGGACATCGTCTTCGCCACCCACCAGCGCCGCGAAGGCGGCACTTGCTGCCGAGCCGACGCGGTCATTCGCATCGTCAGTGGGGACTGCCAGCCAGACGGAACGATGCGCACGATTGCGACGCTGCCCGCCGTCGACGGCGACCTCGGCCCAGACATCTACGACGGGTCGAACAGCGTGCTCGTCGCCAACCTTCATCCGGATTCGATGCCGGGTGAGCAAGCACCCGAGCTCGTGACCTCACGCCGCGAACGCGAGCTAATCGCGTGGAGACGCACGGCGGACGACGGGAGCACCTGGGAAGTGATGTGGCGCGCGAACGTGCTCGACAACACGCGCGTCAGCTCGGGCATGCAGCCGGGCGCGGCGGATTTCAACGGCGACGGACAGCCGGAGGTTTATGTGGGCAACGTCGTGCTCAACGGACTGACGGGCGAAGTGATCTGGGACGGCGACCTCACCGTGGGCACCGGCAGCGGCGTGGGCAACAACGCCTTCCTCGGCCCCGTGTCCACGGCGGCGGACCTCGACCTCGACGGCACCCTCGAACTGATCGCCGGCAACACGGTCTATAACGGCATCGATGGCTCGCTCGTGTGGCAGTTTGAGCTTCCCGGCGACCTCTTCTCGATCTGCCAGGGCGGCACCGGCTGCGACGGATACGACGCGATCGGCAACTTCGACGACGACGATGAAGCGGAGGTCGTCATCATCGTGCGCGGCGAGGCGTTCATCCTCGAGCACGACGGAACGCTCAAGCATCGCATCCGCGTCCCGTGGGAAGACTGCGCCGACGACATGAGTCGGCCACGAAACGAGAGCGGGCCGCCCACCATCGCGGACTTTGACGGCGACGGACGCGCAGAGATTGGAACGGCCGGCGCGGACTTCTACACCGTCCTCGACTTGGACTGCTTGGGCGACGCTCGCCCGGCAGAGTGCGAATCCGACGGCATTCTCTGGAGCGTTGCCAATCAGGACTGCTCGAGCCGCGCGACGGGATCGAGCGTCTTCGACTTCGAAGGCGACGGCGCCGCGGAAGTTGTCTACGCGGATGAAACCAACTTTCGCGTGCTCGACGGTCGTACGGGCGCGATCCTTCTGGACGACGACACGCACTCCAGTAACACGCGCATGGAAATGCCCATCGTGGTCGACGTCGACAACGATGGGCGAAGCGAAATCGTCGTTCCCGAACCGAACGGCGACGAAAACAGCGGCGGCATCGAGATCTTCGAAGACACGAACAACAATTGGGTCCGCACGCGCCGGATCTGGAACCAGCATTCGTACCACGTCACCAACATCACCGAAGACGGTAAGGTGCCGCGAAACGAAGAGCCAAACTGGCTGAACGGGCGCTTAAACAACTTCCGCCAGAACGTGCAGCCCGGCGGGCTCTTCGACGCGCCCGACCTGGTTGTGACGGCCGTCGCCCGCGGTGGCTGCGAAGGCACGAGCGCGCAGATCCGCGTCACGGTCTCGAACACGGGCGCCCTGGGCGCCGCCGCCGGTGTGCCTGTGGCCGTCTACGCGACGCTCATGGGCAGCGAGGAGGAGCTCGTCGGCGTGCTCAACACCACCCGTCTCCTTTTGCCCGGTCAGAGCGAAACGCTCGTGATCGGCTGGACGCCCTCCGGCGGTTGGCTCACGAACCTCTTTTCGGCCCGCGCGGTGGTCGACAGCGACGGCGAAGGCGGTTCGGTCTTCAACGAGTGCAACGAAGACAACAACGAAGGCACGAGCGCCGACGGCCTGACGGGCTGCGGTCTGGGCTAAGGGATCCGTCGCGGGAGGTCGCGATCCGCTCGCGGCAACCGGCATGCCCGCGACGCCTTCCTTGGGACGAGGACGCCGAAGGCTTCGCAATCCTCGAACCCACATCGACGAAGTACGAGCGTTTGAGCGTCGCGTTCTCGCCGGCGTCTTCGCGGACGGTTCATCACCGAACACCGATGGGCCGGAAGAATCCGCGTCGGAGCTTGGGTCAGAAGGTCGTTGCAACATAGACGCTGACGACCGGGCCGCCGGACTGGCTGCGCAGGCCGCCGATGCCGCCTTCGATCGAAGCGCCTACGTACGTATCGCCGCCGACGTGCCGTTCCGCTTCGACGGCGGCGCCGGCGTAGCTTACGCCGTTTCCTTGGCCGCTCGGCGTGTTGACCCGCTCAGCGCTTCCGCGTCGAATCGAGTGGGCGCCGCTGAGACGCACCCGACCACGAAAGTTCCCGAAGTCGCGACCGCCCTCGACGCTCCAGAGGATCCGGTCGTCGTAGCCCGCGAGGCGCACCTCGTAGCCGGCGGACCCGGCGAGGTACCACGCGCCAAAGGAGTAGCCCACTTCAAGGCTGAAGGGCATGCCGACGGCACCTTCACCGATGCGAAGTTCGCCGACCGCGTCGAACTCGCCGTCGCCGCCTCGTCGCCGCTCGAAGACCGTTTGCACCGGCTCGTCCCGCGCGAAGGGAACGCGAACGGCGCCGCGTACACCAAGGGCAAAGGACGCACGCTGGACGAGCTGGTAGGCCAATCCAAGGGCAGGATCGCCAATGCCCGCGTGGCTCTGACGGCCAGTATTCGGATCGCGAAGGAAAAACGCGCGAACCAAGTCGGTCTGCCACCAAAGGCTGACGCGTCTGCCAAGGCCAAGCTCGCCGTAGCTAGCCACAAAGAGCTCGTGGTACGACTGGTAGTTCGAGAAGCTTCCGTCGCTGTCGCTGAAACCGAAGCCCAGCAGGTATTTCACCCACACCTTCGCGTAACCGTGCCCTTGCTCCGGCGCCCACGGTCCGGCGCTGGCGGACGCCGAGGGGAGGAGCGCCGCTGCCACAAGGAGGGCGCACGCTGCGCGGCGGGCCTTCGTCACCGGAGCGTAAGCTCGAGGGTGAGCGGTGCGACGGCAAGTGCCGTGCTCTCCGCCTCGATTTGAACGGGCGCATCCGCGTTGAGACGAACGAGCTCTACGCTGTCGCCGCGGGCGAAGAGCACGAGCAGGGCATCGCCGTCAAAGCAAAGGGCGCGGCCGAGCGCCCCCTCCGGAAGGGCCACCTGCGCATTGGCTGCGAAGGGCGTGCGCAGCGGACCGAACTCGATGCGGCCGCCCCGAAGGAGCGCGGCGCCGCGAGGCCCAAGGGCCGCGTCGACGGTCCCCGGCGCTTCGATGCGCTGCACCGTATCACCGAGGACGAAGAGCTGGTCGTCGTGCGTGACGATGTGCCTGTGCCGCGGCGGCTCGGCACGGGCCGCTTGCGCTTCGACCCCTTCGCCAGATTCGCTTTCGCCATCCGGCGGGTCGGACTCCGGCTGTCCCGCACCGGTCGGTGCCGGCACGGCGCTCAGGCCCTCCGCCCCCCCTTCGAAATGCAGCGCTCCGCGGTCCGAAAGCACGGTGAACTGCGCCCCCGTCCAGCGAAGGCCCAAGGGAGCGCCACGAAAGGCTTGGCGCACCCTTCGCTCCGGCGACGGCCCACCCGCAAAGACCCAAAGCTCGCTCGGGCGCCGGCCGAAGGCATCGGCGTGGTGGAGCGCGGCCAGGTCCTCACCGGCCTCGCCGTCGAAATCGCCGGCGAGCACGATCGTCGCCACGATGGGCGCGAGCACCTCGGGTGCACCGAAACCGCCACGTCCGCTGCCGTACGCCACGACGAGCCGCCCTCGCGCGCCGTCGACTTCACGGACCGACGCGACCAGGTCGCGGTGACCGTCGCCGTTCAGATCAACGGCCATCGCCGCGAGCCAGCGCTCCGAGTCAACAGCGCGAAGCGTGCCGACGCGCACGGGCACGCCGTCTTCGCGAAAGCCGATGAGGAGCAGGTTCGAGCCGCAGCCGACGGCCACCTCGGTGCGAGCATCGCCCACGAGATCAAGGGGCGCGAAGGCGCTCGATTCGCCCACGCATACGCGGTAGCTGGCGGCAAGGCTCGGGGCCTCGGCAATGATGACGGCCGCCGGTGCCGGCTCGGGTATTTCTGGACTCGGCTCGGACGGTGGTTCAGCTTCCGCAGCTTCGTCCGCATCCACCGCCGCCGGCTCGGGCTCGGGCTCAACCGGTCCGCTAACGGCCTCCGCGCCGGGTAATTCGCCCGCGGCGAACGCAACAAGCCCAATCGCCGACCAGATGAAGGCGAGCAGACCAAGGGAGCGCAGCGTCGAGACGATCACCCTCC
>JBCCRV010000296.1:0-8672 GCA_039201085.1 Myxococcota bacterium
GAATTTTTCAGCAGCGAAGTCCCGCCGGCACCCGATGCAGCGCTGCCCGTGGTCACCTTCAGCGAAACCGTCACATTCCACCTTGGCGGGCACACAGTCTACGCCGAGCACGTGGCCAATGCGCATACCGACGGCGATTCGATCGTGCAGCTCGGTACGCCGCAGGCGCTCCGCGCATCGCCGTCGAGCGAGTGGGTCGCACGGGTCTTGGGGGCGGACTCGTGAGGGTTTGCTCGCTCGCGCTCATCGTCGTTGCCTTCGCAAACGTGGCGTTTGCGCAAGATCGCGTGGTGGTCGGGAGCAAGGCCTTTACGGAGAGTCGAATCCTGGGCGAGCTGCTCGCGGCCTACCTCGAACGCCGCACGAACCTGCAAGTTGAGCGCCGCCTAAACCTCGGCGGTACGGTTATCGCGTTCGCCGCGTTGGAGGCCGGCGACATCGATCTCTACGCCGAGTACACGGGAACCGCGTGGGCCGTGCAGCTCGGCGAGGAGCGTGCAGCGCCCGGTCGCTTTCGCACCTTTGGGGAGGTGCAGAGCCAAATGCGCACGCGCTTCGACGTCGAGTGGGCGCCGCCCTTCGGCTTCGCGAACGGCTACGCGCTGATGGTGCAACGGGATCTGGCGGAGACCCGCGGGCTGCGAACGATTTCCGATCTTGCCCCGCACGAGGACCTGCGCGTGGCGCTGAGTCACGAGTTCATAGCGCGTGAAGACGGCTACGTTGGGCTTCAACGACGCTACCAACTTCGCTCCGCTCCGCGCGGCATGGAGCACAGCCTGGCCTACGACGCGCTGGCGGCCGGCGAAGCGGACGTTGTCGACACCTACACGACGGACGGACGGCTCGAGCGCCTCGACGGGGTGCTTCTTGAAGACGACCGCGCGTTCTTTCCGCCCTACGATTGCGCGCCCATCGTGCGCGGTGAGACTTGGCGGCGCCACGAGCAGCTGCGCGACGCCCTCGGCGAGCTCGCCTTCGCGATCGATGCCGCCGCCATGCGCGCCCTCAATGCGCGCGTCGAGGCGGGCGAAGTCGACCATGCGCGTGCGGCGGAAGCTTTTGTGCAGGCGCTCCTTCGATCGCGCACGGCTGCGAACGACGCGCCCGCGGGCGATGCGCAAGCCATCGATGGGCGCGCGGCGGATGCGGTCGGTGCGGCCTTGAGCGTTTCCATTCCATGGAAGCGGCTTGCGGAGCACGCGCTGCTCACGGCCCTCGGAACCGGACTGGCGGCGCTTTTCGGTCTGCCCTTGGGTCTATGGATGGCGCGGCGAAAGCGTGCTGCGCGGCTCGTGCTGGCGGTGGCCGGCATGCTTCAAACGGTTCCGAGCCTAGCGCTGCTCGCCTTGCTCATCGCGCTCCCGGGCTTTGGCGTCGGCGTTCGTTCCGCCGCGACCGCGCTTTTTCTCTACGGGCTTCTCCCGATCTTGCGAAACACCTACGCGGGCATTCAGGCGGTCGATCCTTTGGTCGTCGAAGCGGCGCAGGGCCTCGGCTTTCGCCCCCGCGACGTGCTGCTACGCATCGAGCTGCCCTTAGCGCTGGCCACGATCTTCGGGGGCCTTCGCACGGCGGCGGTGATCAGCGTGGGTGTCGCGACCCTGGGGGCGTTCGTGGGTGCGGGGGGTCTCGGTCAGCCGATTCTCACGGGCATTCAGCTGGGTCGAACGGACCTCGTCCTGCAAGGCGCGATTCCCGCAGCCTTGCTGGCGCTCGTCGTGGACGGAGCTTTGGGCCTTCTTGAGCGACGGCTTCGAGCGTAATTACCCTCACCGCGTAACACGTGCGCCTCACACGTTTACGTGGGCCATGGATACGCTTGATTCGACCTACCTCGACACCGTTCATGAGGTGTACGCCGAAGCCGCTGCGGCGCCGCAGCCGGCCCTGTGCTGCACCCAATCGCCCGTGTGGAAGCTTCCGGGGCTCGTCGTTCCCCAAGGCATGCTCGACCGAAACTACGGCTGCGGTACGACGGTCAATCCCCACGACCTCGCCGACGCCAAGCGCGTGCTTTACGTCGGGGTAGGCGCGGGGATGGAGGCATTGCAGCTGGCGTACTTCGTCCGCGAGCCGGGCGGCGTCGTCGCCGTCGATACGAACCGCGCCATGCTCGATGTGGCCGCGGAGCAGATGGCGGAAGCGGCGCAAACGAACGCGTGGTTTGACCCGTCGTACGTGGACCTTCGCGAGGGCGATGCGTTGAACCTGCCCATCGAATCGGAGAGCGTCGACGTGGCCGCGCAGAACTGCCTCTTCAACATCTTTACCCGCGAGCACCTCACGCAAGCGCTGGCGGAGATGCACCGCGTGCTTCGTCCCCACGGGCGTTTTGTGCTCTCCGATCCCGTCGCCGAGCGGCCGATGCCGGCGCACCTCGCCGCCGATGCAAGGCTGCGCGCCGAGTGTCTCTCGGGCGCGCTGCCCCTGGACGACTACCTAGCGGCGCTCGTCGAAGCCGGCTTCGGCACGATCGAAGTGCGGGCCCGCCGGCCGTACCGTTTGCTCGACAAACGGCGCTACGGGCTCGAAGAAAATCTCCTCCTCGAAAGCGTCGAGGTTGCGGCGATCAAGGATCCGGTGCCTGCTGACGGTCCTTGCATCTTCACAGGACGAACCGCCATCTACGTGGGCGAAGACGACGTGTGGGACGACGGCAAGGGTCATTTCTTCACCCGCGATATCCCCCTTGGGGTTTGCGATAAAACCGCCGGGGCGCTCTCCGCGCTCGGGCGCGATGACCTCGTCGTGACCGCATCGACGTGGCACTACCCCGGTGACGGCTGCTGCTGAGCAGACACGCGTTTCAAGAGGCCGCTTGTCTAGGTTAGGGTTCGCGCCATGGAGCAACACGGCGGCGCACTCATCGGTAAGGTCCTGGCGGAGCATGGCGTAGGCGCGCTCTTCAACCTCTGCGGCGGTCATATTTCGCCGATTCTTCAAGGCGCGAAGGCCCACGGGCTTCGCGTGATCGACGTGCGCGACGAGGTGAGTGCCGCCTTCGCGGCCGATGCCGCGAGCCGCATGACGGGAGGCGTGGGCGTGTGCGCCGTCACCGCCGGACCGGGCGTCACGAATACGGTGACGGCGGTCAAGAACGCGCAGGAGGCTCAACAGCCGATCCTTGTCTTTGGCGGCGCCACGGCCACGGTGCTGCGCGGTCGCGGTTCACTTCAAGACATCGACCAGCTTTCGATCATGAAGCCGATCACAAAGTGGGCGGCGCGCTGCAGCAAGGTGGGCGACCTCGTGCCGATGGTTCGCCGGGCGATTCGGGTGGCGGCCTCGGGGGTTCCCGGGCCCGTGTTCTTGGAGATCCCGGTCGACGTGCTGTACCCGAAGAGCATCGTCGCCGAGTGGTACGGCAAAGAGAGCGGCGTGGACGCGATGAAGGGAGCCGCCGGCGCCGCCGCGCGCGTCGCGATGAAGGGCTACCTCGAGCACCAGTTCGGTACGCCGAACCTCACAACGGCACCGCTCGAGGGCCTTACGCGCGCCTTTCGCCAGGAGGACGCGCACGCCCGCGACTCCGACGTGATCGCCGTGGCCCAGGCGCTGCGCAGCGCGAAAAGGCCGGTGCTGGTGATGGGCAATCAAGCGATGGTGAACCTCTCGCCGTCGGACGCAGCGGAGCTGGCGAAGGACGTGGGCCGACTCGGCGTGCCGACGTTTCTGGGCGGGTCGTCGCGGGGGTTGCTCGGCACGGAGCATCCGATCTGGTTTCGCCATAAGCGATCGAAGGCGCTACGCGAAGCGGACTTCGTACTCATCGCCGGCTTTCCCTTCGACTTTCGCTTGGGCTACGGCCTGAAGATCAACCGGGATGCGCACCTCGTCAGCGTGAACCTCGACAAGGGCGCGCTCACGAAGAACCGCCGACCGACCCGCGGCGTGCTCGCCCATCCGGGCGTGTTCCTTCGCCAGCTCGTCGCGCATGGGACGGCCGGTTCGATCGAGCCTTGGATCGCCCAACTTCGCGCCCGCGAGGAGGCCCGCGACGCCGAGATTGCCGGCGGTGCTCGAACGGACGGGCCGCTCGTCGACCCCGTACACTTCTTTCAGCGCGTCGAAGCGCAGCTCGACGACGACAGCATCCTCATTGTCGACGGCGGCGACTTTGTGGCGACGGGTTCCTATATCGTGCGTCCACGAAAGCCCTTGTCCTGGTTGGACCCCGGCGTGTTCGGCACCCTTGGCGTCGGCGGAGGCTTTGCCCTGGGCGCGCACGTGGCTCGGCCCGATGCGGAAGTCTGGCTTTTCTACGGCGACGGCTCGAGCGCCTACAGCATTGCCGAGCTCGACACCTGCCTTCGCAGCGGCTTTGCGCCGATTTGCGTGATCGGAAATGACGCGAGCTGGCAGCAGATCGCCCGCGATCAGGTCAAGCTGCTCGGCGACCCCGTCGGAACCGTACTCCGCCGCACCGACTACCACCGCGTGGCCGAGGGGTACGGCGCGAAGGGCTTGCTCCTCGATCGTGCGGATGCCGTCGACGACGTGATTCAGGAGGCCAAGGCCACGGCCAAGGCGGGAACGCCCGTGTGCATCAACGTGCATCTGGCGTCCTCAGACTTCCGCGAAGGTTCGATGTCAATCTAACGAGCCCCTCACGATTTGAAGACAGACAGAATGGCGCTTTGAGACCAAGGCATCGGTTTTCGTCTTGGCCCGCAGACGCGCCCGTAGCGGCGTGGGCTGCGAGCTGCTATCGCCCGCCATGTCGAAGCCAACCACCGCGCCTTTGGAAGAGGCCCCGCTGGGTCTTGATGCGGTCCTCGCCGAGCGTGGCTTTGAGGCCCTGACGCCGATTCAAGCGGCCGTCGTACGCCGTTCGCGCCCCGATGCGGACCTTCGAATCACCTCCCAAACGGGGTCGGGCAAGACCGTGGCCGTCGGCCTTGCGATGGCGGAGACGGTGGAAGCGGCGCCAAAGAAGGGCGGCACGGCTTCGCCGGCGGCGCTGGTGATCGCGCCCACGCGCGAGCTGGCGGCGCAGCTTGGCCGCGAGCTCAGCTGGCTCTACGCGCCCTTCGGCGCGCGCGTCGCGGTCGTGACGGGGGGCACGTCGATCACAGCGGAGTTTCGTGAGCTTCGCCGCGGCGCCCAAGTGCTCGTTGGCACGCCGGGCCGGCTCTTGGACCATCTGCGTCGGGGCAGCGTGTCCCTCGACGGTACGAAGACCCTCGTGCTCGACGAGGCCGACGAGCTCCTCGATATGGGCTTCGAGGAAGAGCTCGACGCCATCTTGGTGTTCGCAACCGCGCGTGAAACGACGCACCTCGTCTCGGCCACCTTCACCGGTGCGGCGCTCACCCTGGCCAGTCGCCTACAGACCGAACCTGAGGCGATCGAAGGCACACCGCTGGGCGCCGCGCATTCGGATATCGAGCATCGCTGCATCCTCGCCCATCCGTCGGCGCACCTCGACGTGATCGTGAACCTGCTGCTGCGCTTTCACGGTGAAAAGACGCTGCTCTTCGTACGCACGCGGGCGGAGACCCTTTCGCTGGCAAATCGGCTCGCCGATCTCGGTTTTTCTGCGCAAGCGCTCAGCGGGGAGATGTCCCAGCGTGAGCGCACGGCAGCGTTTGGCGCGTTTCGCCGCGGCACCACGCGGGCGCTCGTGGCCACCGATGTGGCTGCGCGAGGGCTTGACGTGCAGGACATCACGTTGGTCGTGCAGGTCGACCCACCAGACAACGCCGAAGTTCTTACGCACCGCGCGGGCCGCACGGGGCGCGCAGGCCGTACCGGACGGAGCGTGATGATCGTCGCGCCGCGCGCTCGCCGACGGGTGGAGTCGATGCTGCGCCAGGCAAAGATTCGCGCGAAGTTCGTCGATGCGCCGGACCGCAACTCGATCCTGCGGGCCGCTGACGCCCGCCTTGCGGAGGAGCTTGCCGAGAGCGATCCGCCAAGCGAGCGCTACACGGAGCTCGCCAGCATGATGCTCGAAGGCCAAGATGCGCACACGCTCGTCGCGCATCTCTTGGAGCGCGTGCGTCATGAAGGACCCACGCGTCCGCGTCTCATCGAAGCGCCACGAAAGGCGGACCGGCCCAAGCGCGCCGGACGCAATGCCCGCAGCGAAGGGCCTGACGAGAGGGGCGACGATCGCGGCCGGGGTCCGCAGCGCCCGCCTCGCAAGGGCAAGGGCGACTTCGTCGCATTTCAGGTCAGCTGGGGGCGCGAAAAGGGAGCGGACCCGCGCCGGCTCCTTGCGCTCGTGTGCCGCCGGGGCGGCATCAACCGGGAAGATGTCGGTGCGATTCGCGTTGGGCCGCGAAGCTCCCTCGTGGAGGTGACCCGTTCGCGCGCCGAGGGTTTTGAGCACGCAGTGCGAAAACCCGATCGCCGTGACAAACATGTGCGTTTCCGCCGATGGGCGAATAAGGCGCGTTGAAGCGGTTCTGAGGTCCGTTCTGACGCGATATATCCTCTTCATGGGTCACTATCGCGCAATGCCCTAGACCCCAGACGGCCGTGCAATGGGCCAAAGGCGGCGGCCGTCTAGGCCTTGATGCGAAGAAGCGTTGTCCCTTGGTCGCGGCCTGGAAGGACGTGGCACGACGCTGCGAAAGATAACGACATGAAGAACGCTTCTCGATGGTCCCTTGCTTTGGCGCTCGTGATTGGTTGCGGCGGCGGTGAGACCGCCGAATCGGCCGAGTCCACCGGCGATGAAATGGTTGATGAAGGCGGCGCGGCGATGGAAGAGCCGGCCGAGGAAATGGCCGCGGCTGACATCGTCGACACCGCCGTTGCCGCTGGCAGCTTCTCGACGCTCGTGGCCGCCGTGCAGGCAGCGGATCTCGTCGACACTCTGAAAGGGCCGGGCCCGTTCACCGTATTCGCTCCGACGGACGACGCCTTCGCGGCGCTCCCCGAGGGCACGGTGGAAAATCTCCTCCAACCCGAAAACCGCGACCAGCTCGTCGCCATCCTCACCTACCACGTTGTCTCGGGCGACGTACGTGCGGAGCAGGTCACGGGCTTGAGCAACGTGACGACGCTTCAGGGCGGCCAGCTTGCCGTCGACACGAGCACGGGCGGCGTTCGCATCGGCAACGCCAACGTCGTGCAGGCGGACGTGGTGGCATCGAACGGCGTGATTCACGTCATCGACACGGTGCTGCTCCCCGAATAGGCCTCGGATTCGACCGAACGAAGCCCGCTCGCGCGAAACGCGGGCGGGCTTTTTCTTGGTGCGTGCATCGCACCACGGGGCGTGTCCACGCTGCGACGAGCCTCGCTTTCGCGAGCGTCTCGCCTAATGGGAAGAAACGCCCGCATTCCAAGGAAAAATTGCGTCCCGCCCTCGCTGGCGCGGGCCTTGGCTTGGGCCTTGCTCGGCTCGGCGGCCATGGGCCTTCGCCGACTCTTTCGTTCTAAGCGCGCGTGGTTTCTGCTTTCGCTCTTGGGCGCGATCGGAGCGGGGGTGGGTTGGCTGCTGCAGGCCCCGATGACCTACGAGGACTTTCGTGCGCGGGAGCAAGCGCGCGCTCGCCCGTTTGCTGACGCGGAACTGCCGAGCGAGCCCATGGAGGAGCCCGGTGAGCCCGACGAACATGCAATCGATCCGCTCGATGCGGACGTGCCCGCGCTCGACGCTGGCCTCGCCGCGAGTGACGCCGCTTCCGAAGACGCAGCGCCCGCGTTGCCCGTGCGAACCGCCCGTGTCGAGCGCAGCGACGATGCGCCGGACTTCGAAGAAGCGCTGGCGGTCCTGCTTGTCGGTGTCGACCGGACTCGGGGGCGCTGGGGACGGGCCGATACGATCGTGGTTGCGGTGTTCGATTCGAACATCGGTCACGCAGGCCTCGTGTCCGTGCCGCGTGACCTCTACCTCCCGATTCCCGGTCACGGCCACGCGCGAATCAATGCGAGTCTGCGCATCGCCGACCGGCTCTCCGTCGACCCCGTCGAGCTCTTGGGTGAGCTCGTGGGTGAGGTGCTTCAGATACCGATCGATCACGTGATCATCGGCAATCTGCGCGCCTTCGAAGGGGTGGTGGATGCGCTTGGAGGCATCGAGGTGGACGTACCCTGCGCCATCGTGGATGACTTCCTCGACGAGCGAACGGAAAGCGGACGGCGCGTGCTCGACGTGCAGGCCGGCCGCCAGTCGATGGACGGGGCAACGGCAGCGATGTATGCGCGCAGTCGGCACGGGCGAAGCGATTGGAGTCGAAGCCGCCGGCAGCACGCGATACTCACGGCACTGCGTCGTCGGGTCGCAGACGTCGGCGTGACCCGCTGGCTACCCGCGTTGAGCGGAGCGCTGCAGGCAGGGGTTGTGACCGACATGTCGAGGCTCGAGCTTCTCGGGCTCCTTCGTCGCGGGCGGCGCCTCCGCGAAGGTCGCTTGCACGGCGTACTCCTTGGCTCGCGCGAGACGGAGCACCATCGAACGCCGGAAGGACGTTCCGTCTTGCTTCCCAACTACGACGCCATCGATGAGGCGCTCGAGGGAGTGTTTCGCGCGGATGCGCCAGGTGCACCGCCACACCGTCGCCGATGCCGGCCGCCGCGCGCGGCCCTCGAACGACGCCGGGAGAGGCGCGCCCGGCCGGCGGCCTCACCGGCCCCAGGACGCTCGCCCGCCGCAGGACCGTTGCCCGCAGGACCGTTGCCCGCCGCAGGACCGTCGCCCGCCGCAGAACCGTCGC
>JBCCRV010000297.1:0-8663 GCA_039201085.1 Myxococcota bacterium
CTTCGGACGGCCCACGTAGATGGCCGCCATGCCAGCGTCGGCAAAGCGGTCGCCCGCCTCCAGCCAAGCGATATCGCCGCTGACTTCGTAGGCGGCGCCAAAGACGTGCACGATGAGGTTGTTGAGATCGGCCGAGGTCCCTTCGTAGCCGTTGCTATTGCAGCCCCAGAGGTAGCGGAAGGCCCGCCCGTTGGGCGTGACGGCGTCGTCGCGAAGCCAGGCGGCGGTCCGGGTGACGACGCCGGGAATCCTCGCATCGTTCGTGAGGGCGAAGGCGTCCATCAGGCCATCGACGAGTAGCGAGGTCATAAAGGGCGAGCCCCCTGCTGGTCCGTCGGAACATTCGGAAGGATCGGGCCGCACGATGTCGTGCTCGAAGGCGCCGCTCGAGCCGTCGTTTTGCCAGTCGAAGGCTTCCGTGACGAGCGAATCGAGGGCGGCGCGCACGCGTTCGCTCGGCTCGATGGCGTAGTAGGCGGCGACACCCATAAGGGTCCACGCGAGGTTGCGCTCGGTGACGCGCAGCACGTTTTCGCGTCCGCCGCGAAGGGCAGGAAGGTTTTGAACAAAGGCCTCGCCCATCGCGGCCACGGCTTCACGTGCCGCCGGGTCGCCCGTCATGAGGTAGTCATCGAGCATGCCCTGGCTCGTCATGCGGCGGAGTACGCTCCAGTTGATGGCGCGGCTGGGCGTCCAGCCGGACGCTTCGCACACCTGCACGGCCAAGGAGCGGCCCTCGTACCAGGTAAGCTCGTTCGCGCGGTACCACGCCGACTCCGCCCGAGCGCGCCGGTGCAGCTCGGGCGAAGACGCACGCATGCTCAGCATCCAGATCCCGTGCGGGCTGTCGTAGTAGGTGCGGTGCGCGCTCGTGCCGCGGCAGCTCACGTCGTAGGACGTGAAGGCCGGCGACATGGAGACGAGCTCGTCTTCCACGCGGGCGTCGAAGCGTTCAAAGCGATCGTTGTCTGCCCGGGGCTGGAGCGGTCCGAAAGCGCGCGAGTCCGCGATCCACACCGGATCGACCAGCAGCACCCCGGGCCCGTCGAGCACGGGAGTCGCGGACTCCGGCGCGGGGCCCGCCACGTCGCCGTAGCGAAGCTCGAAGCTTGCTTCCTCGCCGCGTCCAAGGCCTGGATCGAACGCTACGAGCACGCTGCGAACGCTCCCGTCCTGGGGCCAAATCGCGAGCACCGTCGCGCTGAAGGCTACGGAACGCCCCCCCGCATCCCGAACCTCCAGGGCATCGGTCTCGAAGAGCTCGCCCATGGGAAAGGGCACGCCGCCGCTCACGCGGCTCGTGGCGCCTTCGTCCGCCACCACCCGCAGGTCGACGACGCCGGCGCCGCCGCCGGGCCGGCCGACGTCGGGCGTGGACCCGTCCGGCGGCGCTGCATCCGGTGCGCCGCGGTCGGGCGCGCCGGCGGCGTCGCGTCCCGGAGCTGCATCTTCGCTGGCGGCGGAATCTTCGGCAACGGACGCGTCCATAAAAGGCGATGAATCCGGCGCGGCGCCCGCATCGGGCGAGCCGCTCACGAGCGAGCCTTCGCAGGCGGCGAGAGTGAGAAGAAGCGGCAGGGCGGTTCGGCAACGCACCCTTCAAGGGTGGAAAAACCCGGGACCGATGTCGCGGACAAAGGCTGCGCGCCGACACTTCGGCCCCATCACGGCACGAGACCCGCGCGGATGCGCCGGTCTAGGTTGGTCTAGGTTGGGGGAAAAACTCAAAAGTGGCGCAGGCAAAGGCCGGCACGCTTGAGCACGTCTTCCATGTGCTCGACCGTTCCAAGCTCCGATCGCAGTCGACGCAGGTCCTGCGCCGACTTCGTCAGGAGATCGGCCACGGTGCGAAGCCCCAGGCTCTGGAGAAGGTTGAGGGCACTGTTTGCGAACGCGCCCACGCGCTCCAGCTCCGTCGAAGGATCCAGTTCCAGGGGCTGCTCGCCGCGGGCACGGTAGTCGTCGAGCGAAATCGGTTGGAGCACGCGCTCGGCCATCAGCGCTTTTCGCTGCGCAGGCGTCAAGAGCGCGAAGACGCATTCGTCGTCGTAGGGGGCGAGGTAGAGCCATCGCGCTTCCGTCTCGCCGAGTTTTTCCGCCGCCTCGTTCGCCAGGTCGGCGATGTCGCTCAGCCAGCTTTCACCATCGGGAACGCGGACCGTGCCTTCCGCCAGGCCGAGGCCCCGCTCGAAGGCGCGGGCAGCTTCCTCGCGCGAACCACGCCAGTCGTCGTAGTAGAGCCAGTCGTGATTCCGCGCGAGTACGATGAATACGGTGTCGTAGTAAGAGGGCGGCGCCATATTCAGCTTTGCGATGGTCTCCTCGGAGACTCCGCGCTGACGCAGCATGGCGAGAACGTCTTCACGACTGAGCTCGCTGAGCCCCGGCATGTGTTGCCTTAGCCGCGCGAGCCAGTCGTCGAGCGAAAGCAGACCAAGCCGCGGATCCGGCGCTGAAGCGCCTTCCAGGCTCAGACCGTATTGGTCCAGCGCATGTTCGAGCTCCCAGAGGAAGTCGTCGACGAAATCCGGAAGCGCTTCAAGCTCCGCGACCGAGTACGCGGCGACGTCTTCCAGCGTCTCCATGCCCTGCTCCGCGCACCAAGCGACGGTTTCTTCCAGAAGTTCATCCAGTCCGTTTAGAGGCGTGGCCATCAAGTTCCGTCCTTTGTTCGATCGATCGACGCGATGTTCAGAGCGACGCGTCACTGCGTATCCGCCCAACTCAGCGTGAAAGCAACCAGTGCGATGAAGCCCCAAGTGATGCTATGAAAGAGCCAGCGGTAGGACGCGCGTTGTCCGCGACCAGCGCCCGGGACGAAGCCGGGTTCCGTGAGGTTCCCCAACCGCGCATGGCCCGTCGCGTGAGCACATGAGAAACGTTCCGGAAGAGCCGCAGACCTGTGTTCTGCCGTACGAACCCCGTCGCGCGCCCGAGGTGAGAAAGGTCCAGCGCGCGTTCCAGGATTTCCACCATCTGCTCGACGAAGCTCCGTTACCCACTTCGTTCACCAGTGATTTCGCGCCACCTTAGGCGGCCAGATGTTCGCGTACGCGAGCGAGGCCGTACTGGGCTTCTCCGCGGCTGGGAAATATGAAGCCGAGCTCGCCGCCCTCCAGCATCGTGACGATCAAGAGCCATACCCCCGTCGCCGAACCACCGCGGTTTCGTGGAAGGGGTCGAAGCGTCGCCGACCGAAACATGCCGCGCAGAAAATCTCGCTTGGCACCGGCGGGCGCATTCGAGGAAAGGCTGTCGAAGCGCAGTGTAAAGAGGTCATCGAGTTCGGCGATCGCGTCCGGGTCACGGGACCATGGTGCGCCAGTGATCGCTTCGTGGAACAAGTCCCGCACCTCGATCGCGGTTTCCGCACTGACAGTCAACGGAAGTTCCACGCCGCTCTCGAGGGCGAGGAATACGGCCGGATGAAGCCCCCCGACCAGTCCAACGCGTTTCACACCGCCTGCGAGCGCCTCTTCCCGAAGTTTCGGATAGTCGGCCATTGCCTCTTCGTGCATGCGCTTTCCGCCGGCACGGGCCCGCCGAACAGCGAAGATCACGCCCGCAACCGGAAGCAGGACAATGGCCCAACAGATCCAAGACGAGGCCATTCTTGGAAAGATCACAAGCATCACGACCATGACTATTGCGATGAATCCGAGAAAGATGGCGAGAATGCTCGCTCCCGCCGAGTAGCCTTGCGTCGGCGGAAGGTAGTAGCGATCGAGAAGCTCAGCGTTCATTTGGGTGCGCCCTAGCGGATAGTGAAACCCGTGTCAGGTGCTTTGGGTTCAAGCCCATAGAGAAACATCAGAAGCGGCGAAACCTCGTGAACGAAGTCATTTGGCTTCATGCGCATGCCATCGGGAATCGTCAGCCCATCCGCTTCGACCGACCGCTCGAGACGACCAATTTGATCTTGCAGGGCGAAGCCGAACTGAGGGTGCCGGGCTGCACCGTTGAGCGTTTCGGCGAGGGCCTTCGCATCCGCGGGCGATACACGCTGGCCGTCGTTCGAGTCGTAGCGTCCGGACCACGGTCCGGCGTGTCCGTCAGGCGGGAGCGTGCCCGCCGGTCGCCAACCGAACGCTTCGGCAACGTTGAGGTAGATCGCCCAATGGCCGCCGCTGACGCGAAACTGCTCGCCTTCACTATTCGTTAGTTCAAACCCCATCGATCATCCTCGCTTCTCGGTTGCACTCGTTCCACTGCACCCAACACCCCGGGAGCGCTCGGCTCGGTGGACGTTAGTTCGAAAAAAAATGGCCACAACCGGGATTGACGACCGAAGAGTCCACCCGCGACGCGGCGTGGGCGCCTGGAACAGCGCAACGCAAGCCGGACCAACCGTACCGCTCGACACAACGAATGACTCGGACTTTTTCAATACCTTTGTAATCCGCATGCGATGCACTGCGCTCGTATCTGCTCGTCAGACCGAACAAGAACGTTGGATGCGGCGTTCCAAGAGCCCCAATCGATGCTGTGTCTCAGTGCGGCATCGACCAGCGGCGAAGGCGAAGCGCGTTGGTGACGACAAACACCGACGAGAGCGCCATCGCGCCGGCGGCGAAGATTGGCGAGAGCAGGATGCCGAAGGCGGGCCATAGGACGCCGGCAGCGACGGGAACGAGCAGCGCGTTGTACGCGAAGGCCCAAAAGAGATTCTGCCGGATGTTTCGAATCGTCGCCTGGGAAAGGGTGCTCAAGGCCATCGCCCTACCGAGCGAGCCCGCTGCGAGCACGACGTCGGCCGCGCGATCCGCCTATCCCAAAATCGGGTTGCAGGTATGCGTAACGTCGATCGCGCTCACGCGCGGCGTCACGACTTCGATGCTGCTGCTTCGCTCGGCTTCGAGAATGACTTCGACCATGAGAAAGGCACCGGGCATGACGCCGGCTTCGGCGAGGGCGGCGCCCACGTCGAAGGGCGGTGAATCGGGCGGCGTCATGCCGACGGTGATCCACTCTTGGGCGTCGAGGTCCTCGCGCGTGCCGGCGGTGCGCACGCGGAAGGTGACGCTCGTGCCCGCGGGTGTCTCGGCGTCGAAGCGAAGCTCGCCCCAAGCCGGGTTGAAGGCGCCGGCTTCGCTGCCGCAGGCTTCGAAGATGTGGCGGTAGAAGCCGCGTGGGTTCGTGGCCAGGCGGAGCTGAAGGCCCGTCATATCCGAATAGGTGTAGGGGCGGTAGATCGATGACGCGACGCCGCGCTCGACGGCGTTCTCCATCAAGGTGGCGCCGGGGCGCACAACGATGGCTTCGTTGGTCTGGGTGATCGACCAGATCTTGCCTTCGGCATCGACGGCCATGCCCTTGTTGCTCGCGCCCACGGTGGTGATCGTCGGGTTCGTGCTGTCGACGACGACGGTGTTCTCGAGCGAGTCCGCGTCGACGCGGCTGATGCCGTTGCCTTGGGCCGCGCCCCATACAAAGCCAACGGCGTCGGCGGCGATGCCGTGCACCGTCAGACCGCCGGTGAAAGGAAGGGTCGGCTGGGCCCATCGGGATCCCGCCGGCGCGCTGATGTCGTAGCGGGCCATACCGCCGCCGCCGACCCAGATGCGCTGGTCGAAGTCGACGGTGATGCCGTAGAGCACGAAGGGCGCCGGGATCTCCGCCTTGATCGCTCCATCGCATTCGGCACCTTCGGCCGTCGCCACGCACTTGGCTTCGCTGCAGCTTGCCGCGTCGACGCAGCGGTTCGTGTCGATGAACGCCAGAAAGCTCCCCTGGCGCGTCGAGATCCAAAGCTTGCCGCCCGCGTCGATGGCAAAGCCATAAGGCTGGCGCGGCGATTCGGTGTTGAAGATCACTTCGCCCGTTTCGGCGTTGAGCTTGACGACGCGGTTGTTGGTGTAGCCGCCGGCCCAGACGAACTGCTGAAGCTCACCGTCGAGACCGGTGACGTCCTGCGCAGCCACGGCGCGAATCAAGCGCTCGTTGAGGCCGAGGCCTTCCTCCGTATCGAGACGGGTGCGCCAAAGCACGCAGTCATCGCCGGGCTGGTCGGCGGCCGTATCCCACGGGATCATCTCACCGTCCGCGAGGTTCGTGCTGATGATGCCATCGCCGTTGAGATCTTGGCTCGTAGTGACTACGCCATCGCCGTTCGTATCCGGGCAGTCCGTACCGAGCACGGAAATGCGGGCGAGGGCGGCGCCGTTGCGGTTACCCACGATGGCGTCGCCGAGGCTGTTTACGCTCGTGCGCGAGGGATCGTTGCCGGAGAAGTTCGCGTCGGCGTTGACGTCGGGACCGGTGAAGTAGCGGCCGACTTCGTTGTAGGGCGGCGTGGTGCTGAAGCGCGACACGCTGCCTTCCTGCGTGTTGGCGATCCAAATGAAGTTGGTGTTGATGCGGCGCGAGTCGAGCTCGATCGCTCCGTCGTCGGCGACGCCCACGCCGTCCGAGTTCATTTCGTCCGGCATGAAGGGGTCGTCCGAACCGACACCGACGCCGCCGAGTCGGCAGCTCGCGTCGCAATCGCCGCACGCGCTGAGCACGCCGTTGTCCGCCTCGCCGTCGCAGTCGTTGTCGCGGCCGTCGCAAATCTCGACGCCCGTTTGAAGCATGTCGTTCGGGTCACAGTCGTCACCGCGGCTGCACCCCGGTCCAAAACCGTCGCCGTCTGTGTCTTCGCAGCCGGGCTCTTCGCACATGCCCGCAATGCACTCCTGGCCCGAGGGGCACGGGCGGTCATCGTCGCACGAGGCACCTCCACCCACGCAGACGCTATCGACGCACGATTGACCCGGCGCGCAGTCCGTTGGGCTCGTGCAGGGCACCGCTTCAAGAATGCATCGGCCATCCACGCACGTGCGTCCGTCGCCGCAATCGGCGGGCAGTGTGCAGCTGGTGATCGGGTCGTCGCCGCCGCAGTCGCATGCAGCGAGCGGCAACAGGAGAGCAAAGGCAAGGAGGGACGTAGACGGGAACACGCGCATGGGAACTCGCAGGGCGGAGGGCTCGTCACACAATAGACCCTTCGAGGGGTCGAGCGCACCTTTGAGATGCAAACGCGGTGCCTTAGAACCCGGTCGTTTCGACTTCGTCACCGAGATCCCGCGTTTTGGGGTGCTTCGCTGAGCGGCACGCCGGTGTCGAAGGCGCAAAACGCCCCTAGCTCGAACGGCGAGCTTCCTGTCCCTACGTGCGGCGACGGCGAAACTGCGCGCCCACCAGCGCCGCGAGCAAGACCAGCATCCAGCCAGGCGTGCCGCCGCTGCGGCATCCGGCTTCAATGCTGCCTCGACGGCTTTCTTCCAGATCGGATGGGGGCGCATCCGTGTCGTGGTCCTGGCCCTCGTCGTTTTGCTCGACGTCCACGTCGCCCTCGCCGTTTGTGAAGACATTCACCGAGCACCAGTTCTCGCCTTCCGTGACCTCACAGCTGCGCATGGCCGTGTCGAAGCCTTCACCGCTCACTTCAAGGGTGTAGGTGCCGGGGGAGACGACGAAGGAAAAGCGGCCGTCGCCTTCACGGCTGCGTGTTTCCGCTTCGGTCTCGAGCACCCGTACGCGCGCGCCGACGACGCGGGCATTCGGATCGGAGTTGGCGGTGACCACGCCGAAGACGGTGGTCGCGTTTTCTTCCGTGGGCAGCCGAAGCACGCAGCGGGCGCGGGCGCCGGCGTTTACCTGGCAGCGCCGACGCACCGTCGCAAAACGTTCGGCGCTGGCGACGAGCGTGTATTCGCCTTCCGTCAGCGTGATCTCGTAGGCGCCGTCGGTCGCCGATACCGCGGAAAGGCCCGTCTCCTCGACGAGTACGCGCCCACCTGCGATGGGCGTGTCGGCGCCGTCGTCGGCATAGAGGAAGCCCGCGGCAACGCCGTCGGCCGCCGGTTCGCTCCCGGCCCGAAGGCCGATCGAGCACCACGAGTCGCCGCTGCTCACGCTGCAGCCTACGCGGCCCGTTCCAAAGCCCGGTGCCGTCGCCTCGACCGTGTATGAACCGGCGGGCACGTCGAAGGCAAAGGCACCGCTATCGGAGGTGCTCGTGGTAGCGCCCGTGTCGATGACGCGAACGGTCGCATTCGAGATGCGATCGTCGAGGTCACCTTCGGCGTAGACAACGCCGCGAATGCGGCCGCTCGTGGCAGGCGGATCGTCCGGCGGGTCGACGGGCGTGCCACCATCGCAAAGGTCGATGGGAAAACCGCCCGCGGGCGATTGGCGAAGGCGGGCGTCCGTTTGCGGGCCGTAGTCCGAATCTTCGGCGATCGGATCTTCCGGATGGTTGAGGTTCCAGAGGCGCTGAAAGGCGAGCACCGAATCGCTGCGCTGGTCCGAGCCGGGGCAGTCGAAGTGCACGGGATCGCCCGCGCCAAGCCACGCGCAGCCCTCGCTCTCGAGCACCGAACGGGCGCTCGAGTAGTTCTGCACGTCGATGGCGCGACCGCCCTGATGATTGCTGCGTCCGGGCGACGCGGCGGCGGCACAGGCTCCGCCGCGAAAGAGCACGTACTGGTCTGCGACGGTGCGGTAGGCCGAGTTGATCGTGAGGCTGCGCCGCTCCGCTGCGCGATGAATCGCCTGCACCGCCGACGCCTGCGCAAAAGGATGCACGCGGTTCGACGTGAGCGTGATGTTGGGGTGCGGCGCAAAGCGAACGAAGGCGCCGGGGCGAATGCACGCCTGCGCTTCCGAGAGCTGCGCCGAGA
>JBCCRV010000298.1:0-8627 GCA_039201085.1 Myxococcota bacterium
GCGCGGCGCCCAGGATGCGGCCGCGGCCGCGCCCCGCGTCGATGAGGTGCAGTGTATCGAAGCCGCGGCTTCGCATGAGCGGCGGAAGGAGCGCGACGAGGCTTCGTTCGGCGGCGGGGCCGAAGCGATCACCCGCGAGCTGTAGGAGCGTGCGATCGACGACGAGCTCGTCGGCGCAGAGCGCGTCGACGGCGCGGCGATCTTCGGCTTCCCGTCGTTCAAGGGCGACTTGGGCGCCCTCGATGCGCGCCTCGAGCTGGCGCGCGTAATCGTCCGCCAGATTGTGCATGCGCCCCTGGCGCACGACGACGCCCAGAGCGCCGAAGGGCACAAAGGCCGCGACGAGAAAGAGCAGAATCAAGCGAAGGCGAAGGCTCATGGAACCTCGATGCGCCGGCGCGGAAGGTGAAAGTCCCAGAGGTTTGGGCCGCCAGAAACGTCTGCGTCAAGGTGCAGGGTAAGCGCTCGGCGTCCGAGCACCAACGCGTTCAGCCGTGGTGCTTCGGCCGGTCGAGGTCGGAGCGCTTCGAGCACTTGCGCCGCGGCCCCCCGTTCACCGGTCTGCGCCAGCGCATCGGCGACGGCAGCTCGCTGCGAGCCTGGCAGCGCCGGGCTGCTCTGGGCGAGGGCAAAGTCGGCGCTGCCGCTTTCCAGGAGTCGAAGGGGAATGCCCTGCTCGTCGAAGAGCGCAACGAGGGCCTCGCCGAGGGCCCGCGCAAAGCTATCGCCTGCCGGCAGGCGAAGGGTGCGCCGGCCGCTGATCGCCAGCCTTGCCGCGGCGGGACCGCCGACGCCGCCGATGCGGCGTTCCGCGCTGAGTCCCACTCGGCGAAGGCGCTCCCGATCGAGCCATCCTTCGATGGCGCCGAGTTCGCGCCGGCGCCGTTCGCTGGCGCTCAGCAGCACGTGCGAATGGCGGTTGAGATCGCGAAGGCGCATCGCTTGCGTCGGACGCTCGCCAAGCAAGCTGTCGCCCGCCCAGGAGCCGTCGAGTTCGCCGAGCACCAGGGCGCGAAGCTCGTCTTCGCGAGGGCGGGCCGGACCGAAGAACACCCGCCGGAGGTAGGGCGCGCGTACGCCGGCGCGAAACTGCGAAAGGCGGAGTCCGCCCTCGATGAGGCGCGGGCGAAACGGTCCAGCACCGACGCCCGGAGCGACTACGGGGGCGAGCGCTTCGCACTCCAGCCAGCGATCGATCTGCACGTCCGTATGCGCGAGGCGCAGGCGCAGGGTACGCGTATCGACGGCTTCGCCATCGAGGCGCGTACCGCGCCGCGCAACCGGCGCCAGCCAGTGCGCCATGGGCGTACGCAGCAGGCGAGCGAGGGAGCGCAGCACCTCGCGCGCTTCGAGGGGACGGTGGTTGTGCCGCATCACGCCCTCGTGCAGCACGAAGGTGAGCTGGTCGCCGTCGACTTCCGCGCCGCCGAGTTCGGAAAGGGGGGCGTACACGGCCCGGCTCACATACGCTTCGAAGGGGCTCCGCCGCCGAGACGGGTGGGGCAAGGCGAGCGGACCGGGCGCCGGAAGACGCAGCTCGCCGCCGAAGGCCGGCGGCAGGGCCGCGAGCGCCCGACCGGATAGGCTGCCGAGCGCCAGGGTGCTCAGGACGGCGCGGCGTGACATCGTCGGCGCTTTTGCCGCGCTCCGATCGGCACGAGGCGCTGCCGCCGCTGACGACCTTGCACGTGCTGAAGCGCTCATCGCACGATCCAGAGGGAGGCTTGGCCGCCGTTCGGCGGTTCTTCAAGGGCGATGAGCTCGCCGTACCCATCTTCGTCGACGTCGCCGAAGGCGGCGTGCATCACGCTTCCGTCGATCGCGTCGCTCGACCAAAGGCGAATCAAGGTTCCGCTGCTTCGCACCCGGAGCAGATGCAGCGAATCGCCCTGGCCGATGACCGCGCCGCTCGACACGAGCACCTCCAGCTGGCCATCGCCATCGACGTCGCCCGCGCCCAGTGCCGCGCCAAAGCCCGCTGCGCCGACCAAGCGTTCACCGGTGCGCGCGACGAGCCGCCCTCGCGGCGAAACGACCAGCTCGACTTCATCGAGTTCGCCGCTGGCGCGCCGAAGGAAATGGAGCGAACGCGCGTAGAAGCTCGACGGAGCCCGCGGCGGCGGCTCGAAGCCCGGTCGGCTGCGCAGCCGCGAATCGAAGTAGTCGCGGCCCAGGGCGGCGCGGACGCAACCGTCGCGAAGCGGTCCGTAGCCCGCTTCGCACGGGGAAACCACGCGCGTGAAGTGAAGGCCGGGCCCTTCGATGCGCCACACGTCGCCCGGCGATTCCGTGAACCATGCGATCAGCGCGCCTTCGTCCGGGTGCACGTGCAGCACCGGTCGGCCCGCACTCGGCCAGGCGCCCGCGGGCCACGGCGACGACGCTTCAACGGTCCACCGGTGCCGGCCTCCGTCGCGGCTCAGGCGCATGCGCTCGGCGCCCCGTTCGGAAAACAGGACCACGCCGCCACCGAGATGTTCAGCGCTCGTAAGGCCCACGTAGGCGCGCCGCGGAAGGCGCGCCGGGCGGGCGACGACGTTTCGTTCATCGACGGGCCGGACCGCCCGGAAGTAGGGGCGCAGCTCGGCGCTCATGGGTAGCTCGAAAACGACTTCGTCGCGTCGCGCGCTCACACCAAAGGTGCGCCAAAGCCAGTTCCGCCCGTGCTCGCGCCGAAGGCGAATGCGAACCCGGCTGCCCTGCCGGGCTAGCTGCAGCGAGCGCTCCATTGGGCCGTTGCCGGATGCGCACTGGGCGAGGCGCTCGCCGAGGCCGTTTTGCGTGGGGTGGCTTGGCGGCTGACCGGGAAAGCGCGCGCTCGCTTCGCGGAGCTGCGCGCACAGTTCGTCGATCGAAGGCGCGGCGAAGCGGTTTCGCGGGAGGGGTGCTTCCGCTTGGTCCGCCGCTTCAGTCGCGTCTTCCTCCCCGACCTGTCCCAGCGCCAAGGCCGGAAGCAGGATCAGAAGCGCCATGCTGCGAAGGCCCTTCACGGGCTGCCGCCGAGCTCCTCCATCAAGAAGCTGTTCGAGTCCAGCACGTCTGGCGGGCGCACCGTTTCCGTGGGCTCCGTGCCGGCGACGAAGACCTCGTCCCTCGCGCCCGCTAGGCCCTCGTAGGCGAGCAGGCCCGTCGCGGGATCGATGAGCCGCGTCACCACGCCGCTCGGTCGGGCGAAGTCCGTGACGGCGGTGTTACCTTCGGCCGCCTGAATGACCTCGACCCAGATTGGCAGCGCCGAGCGGCTGCCGCCCTCGCGCCGTCCGAGCGGACGGTTGTCGTCAAAGCCCACCCAAACGCCGGCGGCGAAGTTCGCCGTGTAGCCGACGAACCACGCGTCGCGCGCGCCGTTGCTCGTGCCCGTTTTGCCCGCGGCAGGTCGGCCGAGTCGGGCACGTCGCGCCGTGCCCTCTTCGAACACGCTCTCCATCATGCTCGTGACCACGTACGCTTCGGCGGGGCTCATCACGTCCCGCGGCGCTTCCGCCGTGGGAAGTGGGACTTCTTCGCCATCTGGGCCGACGATGCGCGTCACGAAGCGCGGCGGCGCCCAGCGGCCGCCGGCGGCGAAGGTGGCGTACGCGTTGACCATCTCGATCGGCGTGACGGCGCTCGCGCCAAAGGCGAGGGGTAGCTGTGCGTCGAGCTCGCTTTCAATGCCGAGCTGCTGGGCGAAGCGCACCACTTCCTCCGGTCCGACCTCTTCGATCGCGCGCACGGCCACCGAGTTGATCGATCGCGCAAGAGCACGACGCAGCGTGACCGGGCCTTCGTGATTCCAGGGCTCGTAGTTCTGCGGCATCCACTGGTCGTAGACGGCCGGCGCGTCGAGCATGATCGTGGCGGGCGTGAAGGCCTCGCTTCGAATGCCCACGGCGTAGACCAGAGGCTTAAACGTGGAACCGGGCTGCCGGCTGGCTTGCGTCGCGCGGTCGAAGCCGGGCGAAGCGCGGTAGCCGCCGGCGATGGCGAGCACGTTTCGCGTGCGCGGATCGATCACGACGACGGCACCTTGAGGACCGAGATCGAGCTCGGCTTCGGTGCGCGTTTCTTCGATGCGTCGAATCACAAGACGCGCGCTCGTGCCCACGGGCGCGAAGCGCGCAAGGTTCAGGTCGCCGCTGTAGCGGTCGCCCTCACCAACCTCCACCAGCACGTCATGACCGCCCACGTCGAAGCGGATCCAGCCCGTGCCTTCATCGACGCCACGCACAACGCCGGTGTAGCGTCCGCCCACGCGAAGCGTTTCGATCGTTCGCGCGCTTTCGCCGCGGCGAAGCGGTCCGCGGTAGCGTTGCCGCTGGTCGAGCGAGCGCAGCCCGACCTGAAGCGCTTGCCGTGCGGCGCGCTGAATCGACGCATCCAAGGTGGTCTCGACCGTGTAGCCGCCGCGTCGGTAGGCTTCCGCGCCAACGAGCTCGCGGAGCATTTCTCGCACGACGCGCTTGATTTCGGGCGCCGATTCTCCCAAGGCTGACCGCCGCTGGAGCGCCGGTTCGGTTTCGCGCGCCTGCTCGATCTCCTCCAGCGTGAGGTCGGGCCAATAGTCCTCACGCTTCGCTTCCAGTTGGCCGAGCACGTAGTTTTGGCGCCGCTGCGCCGCATCGAGGTGGGTACGCGGTGAAAGGCGGGCTGGCGCTTGCGGAATGCCGGCGATGAGCGACGACTCGGCCAAGGTTAGGTCCGATGCGTCCTTGCCAAAGTAGAACTGGGCCGCCTCCTGAACGCCGTAGCGGGCGTGACCGAAGTTGATGTGGTTGATGTAGAGGTGAAGGATCTCGTCCTTCGTGAGTTCCTGCTCGAGGCGCCGAGCGAGAATGAGCTCGCGAATCTTTCGCGTGAAGGTGCGCTCTGGCGTCAAGAGGAGAAGCTTTACGACCTGCTGGGTGATCGTGCTCGCGCCCTGCGCCGCGCGCCCCTGAATCAGGTCGTAGAGCAGCGCGCGTGCCATGCCCGGGTAGTCGAGGCCCTCGTGCCGGTAGAAGTCGGCGTCCTCGGCGGCGAGCACGGAGAGCACGAAATGACGCGGCACCTGCTCCATCGGAATAACCGTGCGCCGCTCACTGAACACTTCGCCGATCGCTTCGCCGTCGCGGTCGAGAATGCGCGTCGTTTGGGGCGGCGCATAGTCGCGAAGCGAAGCGACGTCGGGGAGGTCGCGACCGTAGTACCAAAGCACGCCCGCAGCGCTCGTGAAGGCGAGGACCACGAGAAGTACGACCAGCTTGAAGAGGCGCCGGAGCCAGCGCCGTTTGGCCGGGCGATGGCCGCGCAAGGGCCCGACGGGCCGGCGAGGCCGAAGGGCCGATGGACGTCCGCTGCGCGTTTGACCTGCCATCGTGGCTTACCCTAGCCCCTCTTCCGCTCCCCAGCGAGAGAACGGCGTGTTCAGCGGGCCTATTCCGCCTCGGCCAAGATTTCCGCCGCCCGCGGAATGCTGCGAAAGAGCATGCGCGCGAGCAGCGCTTCCTGGTCCGCTTCGTCGAGGTCGCCGGGGCGATCGGCGACAACGCCGTGCAGGGTGATGGCCGCGGCGACGGAAACGTTCAGGCTCTCGACGAAACCGCGCATCGGCACAGCGTAGGTGCCGGTGGCGCGGCGCCGCAGCGTTTCCGAAGGGCCGTGGCGCTCGTTGCCAAATACGATGGCGCAGCGGTCGAGCGACGCGAGGTCCGCAGGCCGCAGTGCGCCTTCCATCGAAGCGACGTAAATCGGATAGCCGAGCGCTTCGAGCGCGTCCGCGCAGGCTTCGCTGCTCGCATGCCCGTGCAGGTCGAGCCAGCGGTGCGCGCCCTTGCTCACGGTGCGGGCGGCAAAGAAGCCGTGTTCACCGGGAACGATGTGCACGTCGGAGATTCCAAAGGCGTCCGCCGAGCGAAGGATCGCGGAACCGTTGTGAGGGTCCGACAGGCCTTCGAGCACCGGTACGACACGCCGGGTGCGCTGCGCGATCACCCCGCGAATGCGCGCGAGCCGAGCCTCCGTGACCACGGCGCCGAGCACCTTGATCACCCGGGCCGAGGGCGCGGGAAGGACCGCGTGGAGGTCGGGCTGAAAAGCATCCGGGTCGTACCGCCGCATGGCGCTCCTTATAGGCGTCTCGGCGGGGGGTGCCAGGGGCGTCTGCGGGCGGCGCGCATGGTGTGGTCGACGCCACATTTTTGGAAGCCCGAGGGCCCCGCGTCGCGTACGATCGAACGATGAGGCGCCTTTGTTGGATGGCTGCGCTGGTTGCGGCCTGCGGTGGCGACGACGGCACGCTGGCCGTGGTCTGCGTGCAGGCCGATCCAAGTGTGCTGATCTCCGCCATCGAGGCGCGGGTACGGGTGGTCGCCGGCGGCACGACGGTGCGGGACCAAACCGTCGCTCTTGCTGCGGGCACGACGCCGGCGGGCGCTACACCGGAAGGCCTGTTGCCGATGCGCGTTCCGATCGCGCCGGCCGGCGCAGACGATTTTCGCTTCGAAGTCGAGCTGCTCAGCGGCGCGGGCGTCGTGTCTTCGAGCCGGCTCGAAGGGCGCTTCGAGACGGGCGAAGTGCTTCGCTACGAACTCAGCTTAGACGACGCGTGCGCGTCCGTAGACTGCCCGGCAGAGCAAACCTGCCGGGCGGGCGCGTGTGCGCCCGCGGCGCCGGAAATCGTGTCCGATGCGAGCGATCTCGAAGCGGTGTGCCCGGTGCGGCTTGTGGACGCGACGGAAGCCTTCGCTTTGGGCGCCCAAGGTGCGGGCAGCTGGTTTTATGGCTACTGGGATGTCGGTCGCGATGACGACGGCGTATACGACCCAGCGACGGACTTTCGTTTGCTGGAGCAGGACGCGGACACCGGTGATTGGGTGCCGCCCGATTCGGACCCGACCGCTATCTCGCGCGACCTGATTTCCAGTGGGTCGATCGATCCCGTACGGGAGATCGACGAAGAGCTTCGGCCCATGCTTCGCTTCATCGCGCCGCTCGGGACGCGGGTCACGCCCTCGATGCAGATCAACTACCAGGACCATCGCGGCTGTCCCTGCGATGGCGACGTCTTGACCTGTGGAAACGACTGCCCAGGCGGGTGTGAGGATGTCTACTGCGCCACCGGCGACGGAGTGGGCGCGCAGATCTACTTGGAAGGCGAGGTGCTCTTCGACGCGCCCGTGCCCTTTGTCTCGCGCGAACGGCAGGAGGTCGCGGCGGAGATTGGAAGCTTCGACATGGCCCGCGGCGAGCGGCTGGATTTCTCCCTATCGCCTGGCATCTCGTCCTTCTTTGACCCACTCGCGGCGACGATCATCGCCGCCCCCGAGCGGCGCTAGTACCTCGCTGGCCCGGGCTAGGGACCCGATCAGCCGTGCCGCCCGGCGATTTGCGCCGCGGCGAATGGAGCGTCCGAATCGGCAGCGCCCCTATAAACACGGGGTCCAGGTATGCATGGCTGCAAGCGGCATGATGTCGTCGCAAAGCGACGACGCGGCACGGCGGATCGGTCGCCGGTTCGACGACACGCCCCAGACGGCCTTGCGTGAGGGCCTGCGCGTGCCATCACACGCCGATGGGAATCGCTCGTCGTGCCGCCGGATTGGCGTTTCTTCGCTCGATTGGATGGCGCCTGGGCGGTGAGCGCCCTGCGCCGCGCAAGTACGTGGTCATCGCCGCGCCCCACACGTCGAACTGGGACTTTCCCATCACGCTCGGATGCCTCGCGGCCTACGACGTTGACGTCAAATGGGTCGGCAAGCACACCATCTTTCGCGGCCCGATGGGCCCGGTGATGAAGCGCCTCGGCGGCGTGCCCGTCGTGCGCGATCGGAGCACAAACTTCGTGGCGCAGATGGCCGGGCTTTTTGAGGAGCACGACGACTTCGCCCTCACGATGGCCACCGAAGGCACGCGTCGGCGCGTCGACTTCTGGAAGAGCGGCTTCTACCACCTCGCGCGTCTCGCCAACGTACCAGTTGTTCTTGGGTACTTGGACTACGCCAAGAAGGAGGGCGGCATGGGACCGGCGATCGAGCTGAGCGGCGACGTGACAGCCGATATGGACCGGGTTCGCGCCTTCTACGACGGTAAGGTTGGCTGTCGACCGGAGAACTTCGGGCCGATCCGTCTGCGCAGCGAGGTGGAGCCCGAGCCTTCGTAAATCGTGACGGAGCGATTTTCCGGCGCTCCCGCTTTTTCGGGTCGGGCTCCCACAGTCCGGCGCGTTTTCGATCGTCGACGGGTTCGTAAGGACAGAAAACCGACGTTCCCGTAGGCTAGGTGCCTATGCCCGCGAAACCGCCGCCTCCGCCACCGCCGCCGGGTCGCCGGCCGCGTCGGAAGACGGCGGCCTACGAGGGCGAGGACAGAGCGGAGCACGACGACGTACCGCTCGTGCCGGAGGAGGCGGTATTTTCCCGGCCGTCGGCACCGCTGCCCGATCCGGACGCGTTTCGCTCCGAACCTGCCCCGCCGCCGGCCGAGGCTGCGCCGGCGCGGGTCGCCCGCACAACGCGGCGTCAGGCGCCCGCACCGCCGCCAAGGCCGGAGCGTCCGCCGCCGCCCCGCCCCCGCCCGCCGCCCCACAAACCCCCACCAGCCGGCCCCCCACCCCGCAAGCGGGGCGCCCCCCCCGCGGGGGGCGCCCCCCCAACCCCCCCCCCCCAACC
>JBCCRV010000299.1:0-8613 GCA_039201085.1 Myxococcota bacterium
ACTCTTCGGCGGGAAGACGGAGCGCTGGAACCGCTCGGCCTTCGATCCATGCCGTTAGCGCCCGACCGAGGCGCTCGTAGCCCACATCCGTAAAGTGCACATGGTCCGGCTGTGCCAAGCCGAGAGGCACGAGCCGCGCCATCGCGCCCGGCGCGCCCATCCATGCGTAGGTGTCGAAGAAGGCGCAGCCGAACTCTTCGGCGACGCGGCGCTGCTGGGCGATCACCTGGAGCGTGCGCGGCCGGGGGCGCGGCTCGCCGCGACGAAAGCGCGGCCACTCGCCGGGTCCGATGAGCGCGCAGCTGGGCGCCTCACGTGAGAGTCGTCGAACGACTTGGCGCAGGCGCGGCCGATCGCTCGCTTGGCCAGCGCGCGCACTTTCGTTCGTTCCGTAGGCGAACGCCGCCAGATCGATCGGCCGCTGGTCGATCGCCTGGCGAAGCGAGCGGGAGGACCAGGGCAGCTGATCGTCCGCTCGGGCGCCCGGCACGCCAAACGAATCGACCACCACTCCACGGGTTCGCTCCAGGCTAAGGCCGTAGAGACGCACGTGTCCGGTGGCGCGCACGCGCACGCGCTCGACCAAGCCGACGTATTCGAGCGCGACGAAGCGGGTGCGCCCTGGCCCCCGCGTTCGCACGCATTCTTCGTCGTCACCCAGGGTCACGCAGATTCGGCCGCCGTCGGGCATCTGCTCGAAGGCGATGGCGGCCTCGTCCACTTCGAGAGGCTCGTCAAACTCCGCGCGCGCCGTCGCGCGCTCGTTCGATTCAAGGCCAAAACCCATCGGGCCGTAGGGCCCGGGCTCACGTTCGTGGTAGCGCACCTTGAATCCGGTGAAGCCGCGACCGGAAAGGGAAACGCCGCGCCGCTCGTAGAAGGGAAAGGGTGAAGCGGGCAAGAACAGGCCGAAGCCGCCGTTGCCGTAGCGCCGCTGCAGCGCCTCGCGAATCGGGTGCGTGTATCCATCCGATGCGGTGTGCGATGCGCCGTAGAACGCAAGGCGGACCTTATTCCCGGACGCCAATCGCTGCCGAAGTGCGCTGAGACCGTCTTCGGACGCCTCCTGGCCCTCACCCGTTCCGTGCCAACCAGCGGCCAGGAGAAGAAGGATAAACGCCGGCAAGACCCTCCCTGCGGCGCGAAGGTCACGACACCGCACGCGAGACCGCAGCCCCTGCTGGACGGCTTCTAAGGGCATTTCTGGCGGCTTCATGGAATGCACCGAAGGTTCGCATATCGATCGAACTTCGCCATAGGAGGCGCCGTAGTCTCGGCCTGCGCGATGCGGTCCCGCACCGACTAGCGCGGTGCCGCGGCAAGGATGTTCGGCAGATCCCAAAAGGCGCGGTTGTCGTCGTTTTCGTTGAAGTCGTCTTCGTAGCTGCCCACTTCCGTCACGCGCTCGCCTTCGCCCTGCAGCACCAGGGACGCTTCCGGTCCGCCCTCCAGGTAGATCATGCCGCGCAGGCCCAGGGAAGGTTCGGCGAGCATGCGGCTCACATCGGACATTCGATAGGGCGTACGGCTGTGAAAGAAGACGGCGCGGCCCGCGCTGTCCACGCCCATGGCCGCCGAACTGTAGCGTTTGCTTCGCCATTGAACGGCGCGACCTTGGCAGTCGAGGAGCGTGTAGGCCTGCAGCACGTTTCGATAGTTCGGTATGAAATCTTCGAGCCGCTCCGTGCAGCCACGTACCGGGCCGCGGCTTCCGCCGACGGTGAGCTCGGGCAGTCCGGAACGCCGCGGGCCAAAGGCCAGCGTGCCGCGGTAGCGCCCAACCCGGCGGGCGCTCACCACGTCACCGTCCTGGACCATGTGCCCCACGCTGCGTCCGTTCGGTAAGAACATGCCGGCGTTCGTCACCAGCGTGAGCCCGTGCTCTCGCATCCATTCAGGCGCGCTTCGGCGGGGCCCATGGCGTTCCTCCGTCAGAAAGCGAAGGCGATAGCGGCGCATGTCGACGCGAACGAGCGTCAGCGTTCCGTCACCGACGGGAAGGGGCGGGCGCACGCTCCCTTGAGTGCGCTCGACGGTGATCCCCGGTCCGTCCTGAGCGACGACATGCGCTGCGCATAGAACAAGTACGAGCGCCGCCGCCGCAAGCGCCCCGCTTTGTGTCTTCCGTGCCTTCCCCACGTGGCGCCCAACGTAGGCCGCGCCCACCGGTATTCCTCAGCGCCAAAGTTTTGACGATTTCGCTAAAGGCGACCGCGCCATCGTTCGAAGCCATGGGTGAGCGACGGAGTCACCGAAGACAAAGTCGCAAAAGCACTCGCTAGGACGGCGGAACAAATCTCACGGAGGAGAAGCACCCATGATTTCGATTCGCACCAATACCCAATCTCTGACAGCTCAACGCAGCCTCTCGCAGACGCAGATGCAACTTCAGAAGTCCATGAACCGCTTGTCGACCGGCCTGCGCATCAACCGCGCTGGCGACGACGCCGCGGGCCTCGCCATCAGCGAGTCGTTCCGCGCGCAGATCCGGTCCCTCGGCCAGGCGGAACGCAACGCCAACGACGGCATCAGCCTGCTGCAGACCGCGGAGAACACGATGAACGAGCTCAGCTCGATCATGATTCGCATGCGAGAGCTGGCGACCCAATCGGCCACCGATACGGTCAGCGTGCAGCAGCGCGGCTACATCGAGCAGGAGGCCGCAGCGCTGCGCACCGAGGTCGATCGTCTCGCGAGCGTCACCGAGTTCAACGGCATTCCGCTCCTCGATGGCTCGGCAACCAACCTGGACCTGCAAATCGGCATCAACAACACCGCGGCCGACCGAATCACCTTCAGCTTTCCAGCCATGGATTCGGCCACGCTCGGAACGGCGGGCGGCGGTGCGGCCCTGAGCACCACGGACCTCTCCACGAAGGCCGGCGCCCAGGCAGCCCTCGGCATCGTCGATGCGGCCATCAACGATATCTCGAGCGAACGCGCCGGCATCGGTGCGACGGAAAACCGACTTCAGGTCACGATCACCAACCTCCAGTCGGCCCGTGAGAACCTCTCCGCCGCCAACTCGCGAATCCGCGACACGGACGTCGCCGCGGAAACCGCTGCTCTGACGCGCAACAACATCTTGATGCAGGCCGGCACGAACGTCCTCAGCCAGGCGAACCAGCTGCCCTCCATCGCCCTCAGCCTCCTCGGCGGCGGCTAAGGCCGGGGGCCGGCCCGACGCTAAGGCGAACCGGCCGTGCCATCACGCCACGCGCCAAGCGCACGCCACGACCGGCGTGCGCTTGTTGGCGTTTAACCCGCGTGAGGAACCAAGATAGGCGTGAGCGTGAAGAGCGGGGCGTGAGCGTGAAGGGTGGGACATGGGCGTGGGCGTGAGCGTGGGCGTGAAGAGTGCGCGTGGGCGTGGGCGTGGGCGTGGGCGTGAAGAGCGGGCGTGAGCGCATATCCGCAGCATTGCCAGTCCCGTCACTCAGCCCCGGAGCCGGAGCGACGCGGCTCAGCCGCTTTGGGCGAATGGCCTTGGGGCTAGGGCCTCGCCTTGTGATCAACTCGATGAATCGACAAGGTTCCCGATCTTTTTTCTACAGATCTCCGCGGGCCCGGCCGTTCGATCCATCAGGCTCTCCAAACCATGGTCGACAGTCTCACATCGTTCTCGGGTCTCGCGACGGGCATTGATACGGCCTCGATCGTCACCGAGCTCGTGCGCGTCGAGTCGATTCCCATCGAACGACTCCGCGTCCAGCAGGCCAACCATGACTCGATCGCTTCGCGCTTGGGCACAATTCGTGGGCGTTTGGACTCGATCAAGTCGGCGGCGGAGACCATCATCGAGCAGGACACGCCGTCTACCGTGCGCAGCTCGGACGAAAGCAGCGTACGGGCCGCCGTGCTCGGCGAGCCGGTGCCCGGCTCGTACCAGGTTGAAGTCACATCGCTCGCGACGGCCCAACGCGTCACCGGAAACGGGTTTGCCGAGCGGGACACGGCCGGTTCTTTCACCGCGGGCTCGTCCCTCGACATCACCGTAGGCACAGACGACGCCGTCACGATCGAAGTGTTCGCGGCGGACACGCTCGACAGCGTCGCGCAGCGGATCAACGACTCGGACGCCCGCGTCACGGCCAGCGTCATCTTCGACGGCACCGACTTTCGTCTTCAGGTAAGCGGCAACGAAACGGGTGCGGCCAACGCCGTGACGTTCACGGAAAGTGGCACGGGCCTTGGCCTCGATGACCCCGCAAACGTGAGCGTCGCCGCGGCCGATGCGCAGTTCACCGTCGACGGCATTGCGATGACCCGCTCGACCAATGCGGTGACCGAGGCGATTCCCGGCGTTCGCCTTGACCTCGAAGCTGCCACCGACGGCGTGGAGACCATTACCGTCGAGCGCGATAGCGTGCTCTCGGACCAGGTTGGCTCCGTGCTCGATGCCTTCAACTCGGTCGTTTCGGCCATCAACGTCGAATCGATCTTTCAGGGTGAAGCGCGGCGGGGCGACTCGCTTGCCGGTGACTCGACGTTGCGCTCGCTCCAAGCAGAGCTCGCGAACACGATCTTCGCGTCCATCCCCGGCTTCGACAACCTGAGTCAGATCGGCATCGAGTCGACGCAAACGGGCAACCTCGAACTCGACCTCGACACCTTTTCCACGGCCTTCAACGCCGACCCGGGCGCCGTCGAGCGGGCGCTCGTCGGCACCGAAAGCGAAGACGGGTTTCTCGACGCGTTGATCGCCGTCGTAGACCGCTACGCCGACGCCGACACGGGGCTCTTGTCCGATCGCATCGACAACTTCGCCGCTGAAAACCGCCGAATCGATGACCGGATTGCCACAATGCAGGTTCGTATCGACCAGTTCGAAACCAACCTGCAGCGCCGTTTTGCGTCCTTGGAGACGCTCGTCAGCGGCCTTAACTCTCAGGGCCAGCAGCTCCTCGCCATTCTAGGAACCGTCTAACCCCCCAAGCGCGCATGTCCTTTGCACTCCACAAGTACCGATCTGCTCGAACCACCACGGTCTCGCCCCTACAGGTGTTGATCCAGCTCTACCAGGGAGCGATTCGCTTCATGCGGGACGGCGCCGACGCGATCGAAGCGGGCGATACGGCCAAACGAGGCGTGGCGTTCGGCAAGGCCTACGCGATCGTCGCCGAGCTTCAGGCGACGCTGGACGACGCGACCGCACCGGAGCTGTGCGCCCAGCTGCATTCGCTCTATGACTTTGTGCTGCGTCAGATCACCCAGGCGAACACAAAAAAGGACGCGGACGCGGCGCGCGCTGCGGTGAACGTGATGGAGGAACTTCTTTCGGGCTGGAGCCAGCTTGAAGCGCAGCGGGGGGCCGCGTGAACATCTTCCGGCAACTGGCGCGCATCGAAGCGATCGACGTGGTCGAAACGGGCGAAGAGGGGCTAAAGAAGCGCGCCTCGCTGCTCGAAGCCTTCGCGAGCGCCGACTTCGGTGCGCTGACAAAGGACGAACGCAAAGAGCTCCGGAAGCGGCTTCAGCGCGTCATTCAGAGTGACGCCGACGTGATACTCGAAGCGAAGGCCGCGATGAAGCAGCTCGAGCAGGAGCGGCGCAATCTCAAGAAGGGCCGACGTGCAGCGAACGGCTACAAGGCCTCGCAGCCAACGATCGACTCCGCCTTCCGCCGCTCCGCCTAGCCCCCTTCGTTCACCAAGGGTGTGTGCAGGGCACTAAGAGCATCTGAGCGCGGGTGGTCATAGGTTCGAAGGGGGCTTGTTGGGTCCTACGGACCCAGGGCTTTCGAATATCGCTTGCGTTTTGGAGGTCGCCCGCGGGCGTTTCATGGGACCGAACGCGCCGGTGCCCCCGGCGCTGCCGGCTCGAACGATAGAGTGCGCGAAGGTCGCACGACGCCATGCTGATGGGCCGGACGGAACGGGTGCCACCGAACTCCGCCATGGGTTTGCAGGGATGGGTTCGTGGGGACGGCGATCCCGTCTCGCGCTCGACGCTCGGCCTCCAATGCTGGCAGCAGAGTCGCTCCACCTGACTCGAGCACATCTCGCCTCTAGCCCCCAAGGAATGTGTCGCGCATGTCGTCCGCACCCTGCAGCGGGCCAGCACGCGCGACAGATTCCTTAGACCATCGCGCTCGAGGGGACTTCGGGGTTGGCGCGCACGTAGCGCACAAGGTTCGCCAGGTAGCTGTCAAAGCGAGGCGCAGCAATGCCCGTTCCGTCGAGATGGCTCTGCGTGTTCGTTGTGTCGTAGTCCGTGGGATGCACGAAGTAGTCGACGGCATCCGATGGAAAGCCAAAGAAGCGCTTCACGCCGGGCACGCGATCGATGGCGGTCTTCGCCAAGTTCAGCGGGAGCGGCACACGGATCAACCGCTTTCGCGTTTCTCGCTCCATTCCGTCGATCAGCTCGGCGATGGTCAGCGGGTCCGGATCGGCCAGCGCATAGGCGCGCCCCGTGCTTTTTACGAGTCCGCTTAGGTGGGCGATCGCATCCACGACAAAGTCGCGCGGCACGACGTTCATGCGGTGCCGATCGGGCGTACCGACGAGCGGCATGACCACGACGGGCGTCGGCTGGCGCACCATGTAGCGAATGGCGAAGTAGGGGCCGTCGTACTTTTGCGTCGCGCCCGTCGCCGAATCGCCCACGACCACCGACGGTCGGTAGATGGTCGTGGGAATGCGGTCCATTCGCTGGCGAACTTCGACTTCCGCAAGGTGCTTGGTCTCCTCGTAGAAGTTGTTGAAGACCTGACCCTTTTGCAGGTCGTCCTCCTGAAAGCGCCCGTCATAGCGACCGCTGACATAGCAGGTGCTTACGTATTGATGGCGGCGCAGCGTCGGGCACTTCTCGCAGAAGTCGAGGATATGACGTGTGCCGTCCACGTTGACGCGCATCGCGAAGTCCCGCCCGACGGCCAGGTCATACACGGCGGCAAGGTGAAAGACCTCCACCACGTCGCGCGCGATCGAGGGCAGAGCCTCACCGAGGGCGAGGTCGGGACGAGTGATGTCACCGACGACGAGGTCGATCCGCCCCTTCAAACCATGGGCGCGCTCAAGCGCACCGCGTGCCTCCGTCGCGTGTGAAAGGTAGCGCTCTTGCACCAAGCACACCGCGCGGTGATCGCTACGTTCAAGCACTCGAGGCAGCAGCTCGCGGCCGAGAAAACCGGGGAAACCCGTAAAGAAAACCGTACCCATGGCGCGGATTAGACCACAGCTTGGCCAGTTGGGCCCAAACGATTTGGGCGTCCTAGGGCATGGGCTGTAGGGCGGTTGTGTTTGTATGTTGCGTTGGCGTGGTGTTGCCGCCGCGGGCGGGGGCTCTAGCGCGAAGGCGCTGGGCGCCTTGGAGGATGGGCTTGCTCACGTTTGTGTGGATGCGTGGCGTGGCCGCGGGCGGGGGCATGGGCCGTGGAGGATGGGCATGCTCACGTTGGTGTGGATGCGTGGCGTGGCGGCACGGGCACGGGCGTATCCTCTAGAGCGCTGCACGCCTTAGAGGATACGGTCGAGACGGCTGAGGTCTCGGGTCATGTTCTTCTGGTGCGCCTCGATCGTACCGCCACCGATTTCGAGCAGCTTCGCGTCGCGCCATAGGCGCTCGACATGGTACTCGCCGCAGTAGCCGTAGCCGCCGAGCACCTGAATGGCGCGGTCTGCCACGTTCTTGGCCATCGTTGAGCAGTACAGCTTTACGCCGTCCGAATCGAGACGCTGTCCGGGCTTCGTCAGATCCATGCGCGAAGCAAAGCCGTAGGTGTAAGAACGTCCCGCCATGTATTCGGCGTAGCTTTCCGCGATGTGACGTTGAACCTGCCCAAAGCTGTGCAGTGGCTTTCCAAAGCTCTGCCGCTCCTTGGCGTAGCCGTTCATGATTTCCACGCAGCGTCGGGCAATGCCCAGGCTCATCGCCGCGAGACCCACGCGCTCGATCTCCAAGTTTCGCATCATATGCGTCGCCGCTGTTCCTTCTTCGCCGACGCGGTTTGCGGCGGGTACGCGGGCACCCTCGAACACCAGTTCGGCGGTCATCGACGCGCGCATGCCGAGCTTGTCCTCGATCTTCTGACCGAGCGAAAAGCCTTCCGTGCCCTTTTCGATCAAGAACATCGAAAGCTCGTTTCGGCCGGCCCCTTCCATACGGGCGTACACGAGAAACACGTCGCCGAGTTCGGTGGACGAAATGGCGCCGTTCGTGATCCACATCTTATTGCCCGTGAGCACGTAGTCGTCGCCGTCGCGCCTCGCCGTCGTCCGCATGCCGAGCACATCGGTTCCCGCATCGGGCTCGCTCATGCACATGCCGGCGATTTTCTTTCCGGCGATCACGTCGGGAAGAAAGCGCGCGCACTGCTCGTCGCTGCCGTTGTAGGCGAGGTTGTTCACGAAGAGGAGCGAGTGCGCCAAGTACGCCAAGGTGAAGCCGGGATCGAACGCGGCCAGTTCTTCATGGACCAGGCACGATGCGCTCGCATCGAGACCCGCGCCGCCGCGCTCCTCGGGCACCGTCAAACCGAGCAGACCAAGCTCACCGAGCTCGCGGAAGAGCGCCACGTTAAAGCGCTCCTCGCGATCGAACTCGAGGGCCTGCGGCGCCACCTTATTTTCTGCGAAGGAACGCACCATCTCCCGAAGCTGTTGATGTTCG
>JBCCRV010000300.1:0-8599 GCA_039201085.1 Myxococcota bacterium
CCCGCCGTCCACTCCCCCCCCTCGCCCCCCCACCCCTGCGCGCCGCGGGCGCGCCCCCCCCCGCCCCCCTACCCACCCCACCCCCTAGCCGGTGCGGCTACGAGCACGCCCCCCGCGCAGGTGCGCGGGGGCGTGGAGCACTGCTCAACCCTTAGCTCAGCGGGCGGCGATGCACTCGGCGTTGACGCAGTCCTGGTTGGCGTTGCAATCCCGGGAGAGGGCGCACTCGGGGGACGAGGAGGACACGCAGAGGTTCTCTGCGCCGCACGAGAGGGTCGGGTCGGTGGCGCGGCATTCCGCATCCGTGCCGTTCGGGCAGGGCGTGCGGCAGGCGCCGAGGCGGCAGACGCTTCCATCCGTGCAGTCCGAGTCGCGGCTGCAGAAGGGCGGCGGGTTCCAATCGGGGCGGCAGAAGCTGTCTTCGGCGCAGTAGTCGGCGCCGTTGCCGCAAGAGCTGCTTCCGGCGCAGTCGGGAAGGCAACGCGCATCGACGCAATGCTCTCCGGCACCGCACTGGCTCGAGCTCTGGCACTGAACGCTGGGGCGGCAGTAAGCGCCGTCGCATTCGGTGCCCGAGCCACACACGTCCGCACTTCCGGCGCAGATGTCGATGCATCCACCGTCAATGCAGGCCTGGCCAGGCGAGCAATCGAAGGCGAACTGACAGAGGGCGCTGTCGTCGCGGCAGAAGCCTTCGATGCAGCGCTGGTCGTCGCAGTCGCCGTCAGCGCGGCAGGCGCCGGGCACGCGGGGTACGCAGGTTGCGCGGAAGTCACAGATGAAGTCCTCACCGCACTCTTCGTCGTCGTCGCAGGTGCTAGAAGCGGTGCAGAAGTTGTCGCTGCCGCAAAACCGGCCGACGGGGCAGTCGCCGTTCGTACGGCAGCTCGCGGGACCGGTGTCGACGCTCATGTCGACGCCCGCATCGGGCAGGGGCGGCCGAGCGCAGCGGCCGTCGTCGCAGAAGAAAGTGGAGCAATCAAAGTTGTCGAAGCAGGCACAGCCAACGCCGACGCAGTCGACGATCCCGCCGCCGTCGTCGTCGCCCCACACCGGACAGCCAGCGAGAAAGAGCACTGGCAGGAAGAGCAAAGCATAAGCGGGCGGGCGTCGGCGCATGGGGGCTCCTGAGAGTTGAGTGGGGGCAGGGTGCATGGGGGCTCCGCATTCGTCTATGCGATCACCGTGCCAGCCTGGTTTTTCGCCACTTTGTCCAGATCTGCCCGGCGATCGCCGGTCCATCGTGGTCATTTCGGCGCGATCTGCGGCGGCGCCCGAGAACCGAAGTTCACGCCCTTGGGCGCGCGCGGTGCTGCTCACGAACGCGATGGCGCCTAGATCCTGCGGCGGATTCACCCAAACGCCCGTTGAGCGCGTCGCGACGGAAGGCCGAGCCCTACCCGCCGATGGCGTCGCTGGCCAGAAAGGTCTGCTCGAACGCGCCGATTCGGGCGAGGGCCGCGTACACCACCACGCTCACGGCGGTGGCGAGATTCAAGCTGCGGACCGGGCCGAGCGTGGGGATGCCGACGGTTTTGCCGGCGTGGGCGTCCAGCAGCTCGGACGGCAGACCCACCGATTCCCGTCCAAAGACAAGCATGTCGCCCGGCCGAAAGGCGACGTCGTAGACGCTTTGGGCGGCTCCGGCGGTGAAGAAGAAGGCCCGATCGAGCGCTTGGGACTCAAAGAACTCCGACGTGCTCTCGTGCCGATGCAGGTCGACGAGGGGCCAATAGTCGAGCCCCGCGCGACGCACGGATTGCTCGTCGATGCGAAACCCCAGGTCACCGACGAGATGGAGCGAGCTGGCGGTGGCCGCCGCCGTTCGCGCAATGGCCCCCGTGTTGGGCGGGATCTCAGGCTCGACGAGCACGATCTTGAGGGGATCGGTCAGCGGAGCGGCGCGCAGCTTGGGCCCGAGCGGCATGGCGCGAGTATGGCGGCCCGGTCCGCAGGGCGCCATCGGCGGTTGACGGCACGGCTTGCCCCTCGATAGCGTGCGCCATGCGCTCGGCGTCGTCATGCGTTTTGGCTCTCGTGCTCCTTGCGGGCGCGACGGCGCACGCGGACGAAATGGACGTCGACCTCGCGCGGCTTCGCATCGACAACGGCGACGGCACGTTTACGGCGGACAACGCCAACTACCGCCGGCTCATGTCTCAGTTGGGTTTCGCGCTGATCTCGCCCGTGCTCGCGCCCGCCCGCACCACGGGCTATCGCGGCTTTTACATTGGCTTTGAAACGAGCGTCGTGCAGATCGACGACGACACGGACTACTGGCGCCGCGGCACCGAGGGCGACTCGCAAAGCGTCGGCGAAAACCGCTTTGTCACGGCCACCCTCCCGAGCTCACGCGTGCACCTTCGAAAGGGGCTGCCCTACGGCCTCGAGCTCGGCGCGAACTTCGGCCGGCTTTACAACACGGACACGTGGATTCTCGGCGCCGAGCTGCGCATTGCGCTCCTCGAAGGGTTTCGGCGAGGCTCCGCCGGGTGGCTGCCGGACCTCGCCGTGCGCGGCGCCGTTCGCACGCTCGTCGGCGCCGAGCAGTACCACCTCACGGTGCCGAGCTTCGATATCGTGCTCTCAAAGCCGATCGTGCTCGGCGGAACGGTCACGCTCACGCCGATCGTCGCGGGCCAGTTCGCGTGGATTTTGGCGGACTCGGACGCGGTGGACCTCACGCCGGAGGTCAACGCCTTCGAACAGTGCATGCCAACCGCGGAGCAGCCCGTTTCGGGCGATCTCTCACCGATTCGCTGTGCGGGTTCGCCGCGAGACTTCGAAAACGACCAGGTCTTCGACGATGTCCGTGCCTTTCGCGGCCGCCTCGCCGTGGGCATGGAGATTCGCTATCGCGTCTTCACACTCGCGGCGACCTTTCACTGGGACCTGCGCGCGCCGGGCGACATCGATTCTGCCATCCCCGACGACATTCCGCGCCAGTGGGATCTCAGCATCGCCGTCGGTGCGACCTACTAAGGAATCCGTCGCGGGGGCGGCCCCAATCGCGGCCGTCGCCCGAGTCACCAGTTTTCCCGCGACGCCTTCCTTGTTAGGAGTGAGGCGGGATGAGTGACGCGTAAGCGGGATGACCCATCTTTAAGAGTCGGCGCACACGGCCAGCGCACGGAGTCGGGCGGCGCGCCAGGGATTATTAGCCGCCGAGCAGCTCTTCGTCGCTGATGCCGTTGTTTTCCTCTTCGGGCGGCGCTTCGTCGCCTTCGCCCTCGCCGCCGATGCGTTCGGCGGTGATCTCGATGCTGGTTTCGAAGATCTCGCCACCGGCGACGGTGAAACGGTTGCGGCCGGCGAAGGGCTCGTCGAGGCGCGGATCCATGTACTGCCAGTCGAGCACGACGCTTCCCGGCGCGTCACCGGGCTGAAGCGATACGACCTTCAGGGCGAGCCAGTGGGTCGCGTTGAAGGTTTCCTGGAACCAGCCAAAGACGGCGGGCTGGCCGTCGTAGCGGCTCGCCTGGTCGAGGGGCGTACGGGTGAAAGGATCGACGAGGCTGCCCGTCGACGCGAAGAGCTCGGTGATGCGACGCGCGTCCCGCCGGTTGAAGTGCACGGCGTAGTGCATCGCTAGGCGCAGGTCGTCGACGGCCGCAGGCTGGGCTGGCGCGTAGACCATGCGGAGCTCGAGGCCGTTGCAGAAGACGCTGCGCTGGACGTACACCTCAAGGAACTCGCCCCGGCGGCGAACATCGCCCGGACGGTTCGGCTCCGCCGGCGCGGCGCACTCACCCACGTCGACGGCAGCTTGCTCTTCCATTTGCCAGCCCGAATCCGCGTCCGTACCCGGGGACGCATACTGCACGGACGTGCGCTGGCAGTCCTCGCCGATCGTGTCGTCGTGCACGAAGAGCAGGCCCGTTTCATCGGCGATGACGCGGGTGACGCGGGCGAATCCCTCCAGAGCCGGCTGACCTTCGGTGCACGCGGCTTCAACCCACGTCCACTGCGTTCCCCCAATCGAGGGTCCTACCGGTTGGGTGCCCGCCAAGTGTGCGGACGAAGGCTCTTCGAGAACAAGGTCGTTCGATTCGTCGACCAAAGTCCGGGGCTGCTCGGCTCCGCCGCAGGCGACGAGGGCAAGAATGGCCAAAACGCGCATGGGCGGAGCGTGTCGGCTGGGCGGCGGCAGTCAAGTCGGCGGCGTGGCCCGCGGCTTTTTTGACCGCAAGCGAGCGTTCGTGGAGGGCTGGGATATGCGCCGCTTCGCCCTACTCCTCCTCCTCACCACGCCCCATCTCGTCGCTGCCGACGAAGGCGACGAAGAGATCGTCGAGGGCGGCGAGCCCGGAGCGCAGAACCACCAAAACCACAACCGCGCACGCCGCACTCGGCGGCACGACTACAGCCGCTTCAGCGACGGTCCGCGCCGCGTGCCCCGGGCGCGGGGCGCGAGCGCCGCCCGCGCCGAGCGCCTCGGACTCGGCACCCGCGACGCTGCGCGCCAGCTTCGGCGCACGAGGCCCGAGCCCCGCTGGGTGGAAGCCGCCAGCGGCACCATGCCCGAGCACCTGCGTTGGCCCGTGGAGCTGGGCCGCTTTGGTCGCGGCGTCGGCTACGTGCGCCGCACGCGGCCCGACCTTCATCACGATGGCGTCGATATCGTGGCGGACGAAGGTTCGACGATTCGCGCCGTGGCGCCGGGTATCGTGGCCTATTCGGACAACGGCGTCCGGGGCATGGGCAACGTCGTGATGATCGTGCATCCGAACGGCGCCGTAAGCGTCTACGCCCATTGCGTGCGCACCACCGTTCAAGCTGGCTGGCGAGTGCAGGCGGGCGAGCGCATCGGCTTCGTCGGCAACACGGGCATTTCGCGCGGGCCCCATCTTCATTTTGAATGGCGCGTCCGTGGACGCCCGGTGAATCCCCTGCCGCTCTTTGACGGTCGCCCGTGGATTTCCGCGTACCGCCGCTGGACCGCGCAGCGGCGCGCCGGAACCTACGAAGCGCCGAGTGGCTACCTCGGCTCGTTGAGCTCGGACCGGGTGGTCGTGCGCGAGGCGCCGCCGACGGTGACGGGCGAAGACGTGGACGGCCTACGCGAAGCGCGACGCTTGCTCGACGAAGGCGCGGGCGAAGCGGACCTCGAATCGGTGCAGGGCGCGCGCTTTTCCACGGTGCTTTGGCCCCTGCGCGGCGGGACGCGCGCCACTTCTGCGGGCCGCGGCGTGAACGTGCACGGGCCCGAAGGCAGCGCGATTCGCGCCGCCGCCGACGGCCGCGTGGTGTATGTCGGTACCGGCCTTCGCGCCGTCGGTACGGCCATCGTGCTGCTTCATAAGAACGGATGGGTCAGCGTCTATGGCCACTGCGCACGCACCGACGTGCAGCCGGGCCAGCAGCTTCAGCGTGGCGAATGGATGGGACGCAGCGGGGCGCACCTTCATTTTCAGCTGCGCGAAGGCGGACGGTTGCTCGATCCCAACGAACGCTTTGCAGGCGCACCCGCCGAGTGAGCCGCGCTACGTGGCTGGTGAGCAAGCGCGGAAACGTCGCGCCCGAGGGAATTTGAAGACGCGCATGCAGCGCTTGTTGACCCGTCACCTTCAACGATGGTTCGTGCGTCGCTGCCGCCGCTTGCTAGGCGATCGTATCGCCGGCCGACGACGTAGCCGACTGCAGCAATGGTTCGATCGACGATGCTTGCACTGGCTTCGGAGGCGACTCTTACGGGAGGTCGATCATCGCGTGTCGACGGCATTCAGCGCCCGCGTGCACTCCACCGTCCGCCACCTTCGCTACGCGAGTGGGAACGATGAAGCCGCGCAACGTTTCGCGCAGGCGCACCGTCGCACCCGCGGGTTAGGGTTCACGCCATGAGTGCTCGCCTGAAGAAGCTCTGGAACACCGTTCGGGACCGCGCCCTCGAACTCCCCGAAGCGTGGGAGGATCACCCGTGGGGCGAGTCGGCGATCAAGGTGAAGAAGAAGATCTTTGTCATGCTTGGTCCGGAAGACGCGAGTCCGCTCAAGCTCACCTTCAAGCTTCCGGCTTCACGCGACGAGGTACTGCGCCGGGACGATGCCGAACCCACGGGCTATGGCCTCGGACGAAGCGGCTGGGTGACCCTCGCCCTTTCGGCGAAAACGGCGCCTTCCGCGGACGACCTCATCGACTGGCTGGAAGAGAGCTACCAAGCAGTGGCGCCGAAGAAGTTCGGTCGACTGCTCGATCCGGACGACGACGGATAACGCTCCATTCGGCTACGGTGCCTTCGAAGCACCGCTCAGCACGCGCAGCATTTCGTCGTGCACGCGGCCGTTGCTCAGCACGAAGTTGCCGTGGTGGCTCGCGCCGCCGGCGAAGTCGCTCACCCGTCCTCCCGCTTCGCGAACCAGCACCGCCGCGGGCGCCACGTCCCAGAGCTTCAAGCCTGGATCGACGACGGCGTCGACACGGCCGCGAAGGAGCTCGCGGTAGTTCGCAAAGTCCGCGAAGGCACGTACGGTGTACGACGCGTCCTTGATGGCGAGCAGCTCCTTCTCCCACCCGTCGAACTGGCGAAGACCGCCGACGCAGACGAGCGACTTGTCCAAGGTGGCCGTCGTCGAAAGTGTGCAGGGCCTTCCGTTGTCCGTCGCGCCGCGGCCCTGGCGCGCTTCGAAGAGGTCGCCGTCCGTGGGCAGGTAGGCGATGCCTCCGACGAGCTCGCCGTCGAGCATCACGCCGACGAGTACGGACCACGTGGGCAAGTCGCGGATGAACGCGCGCGTGCCGTCGATGGGATCGATGATGAAGGCGAGCCCCTTTTCGTGGATCTCGCCGCCGTACTCTTCGCCAATCAAGTGCGCGTCAGGCCAGAGCGTCGAAACGGCCGCACGCAAGGCGCGCTCCGTCGCTCGATCCGCCTCCGTGACCGGGCTCGCGTCGTTCTTGCTTTCCGCGTTCGAAACGCCCTGAAGGTGATGGCGCTGCTGCGCCCGCGCCGCATCTCCGGCGCTCACAACCGCTTCGATGAGTGAGCGCCAACGGGCGTCGTCGAGCATCCTGTGCGCGCCTTCGATTTGCATGCCGGACCGTAGCGCCGGGCGTGCCGCAACACAACGTTGCGCCCCGCGCTCAAAGACCAAGCGCTCAAAGACCCAGCGCTCAAAGACCCAGCGATGCAAACGCGGCGCGGACGCGCCAGCGCCATTCGAGGCGGCGCTTATAGCCCGGCAGAACGGACCAGGTGCGGCGCGCTTCGCCGAGGGCCTTCTCGGCGGGCTTTTCCTCGCCGGCGGATCGGTGGGCGAGGCTGAGCTTTACCCATCCTTCGATGGAGGAGGAGTTCTGATCCGTGAAGTGCTCGTAGGCGTCGATGGCCTGCTCATGGCGCTTCAGCTTCATCAGGGCGTCGCCGGCGACACGGTAGGTGTCTCCGAAGCGAATGCCCGGATCGACGTTGGCGGCTTTCACCAGGGGCTCGAGGGCGCCGTCGGCATCGCCGGAGCGAAGACGGGCCACGCCTTGAAGGTAGAGCAGCTCAGCGTTTTCTGGTTCGCGCTCGAGGGCCGGCGCGAGGACCGTGAGGGCCTTCTTCGCTCGGCTGCGCTCGAGGTAGATACTGGCCAAATCGCGGCGCGCGGTGACGTTCGCGGGGTTCGCCCGAATCTGGTCCCGGAGGCGCTTCCGATGGGTGAACGTACGCGCAAAAACCCAAGGATCCGGGATCACGCGCCGAAAAATGACGAAGAGCGCGATGGGGATGAGCACCAGCGGATGCTCGACGACCCAGTAGAGGGCCGCGAACGCCAGGTAGTACATCCAGTAGCCCACGGCGCCGAGTATACGCGCCGCAGGGCAAGACGCATTGCGATCGTCCGCAGCCCCAACTAGTGTCTGCGCCCATGGCGAGCACGAGCGAACCCGGCGACCACGGCGCGGCCCCAGGACTCCCTGAAATCCAGGACGAAGCGGCAAAAACGCCCATGTGGGTGCCGGCCTTGGGCCTCGGCATATTCATGGCTCTCGCGCTGTGGTTGATCGTCGGTACGGTTATCGACCAGGCCAACGCGGATGCAGCGGCGTCGGAAGCCGCCGAGGCGGTCGAAGCGCCCGCGGACGCGATTCCCGCGGAAGTGATCGAGTGAGGCGCTAGCCGGCTAAGGGCAGGGCCCTATAGACCGGCGGCGAGATTTTGAACGCCATGAAGGCGTTCCTATGCAGGAGACGAAACGAATGAGTCAACCGATTCGCCGAGTAGGCGTCATCGGCGCCGGCGTGATGGGCAGCGGAATCGCCGCGCACTTTGCCAACGCAGGCGTCCCCGTCGTCCTTCTCGACATCATGCCCCCGGGCCTGAGCGACGACGAGAAGAAGATCCCCGCCAAACGCAACGCGTTTGCCGAGGGTGCGCTGAAGAAAACCCTCAAGGCAAAACCGGCACTCTTCTTTCACAAGCACAACGCCAGCTTGATCACCACGGGGAACCTCGAAGACGACATCGAGAAGCTCGCCGACGTCGACCTCGTCGTTGAGGCCATCATCGAGAATCTCGACATCAAGCGCTCGCTCTTCGAGAAGCTCGAGAAGGTCTGCAAGGACGACGTGATCGTTGCGTCGAACACGTCGGGCCTGCGCATCGCCGACATGGTCG
>JBCCRV010000301.1:0-8574 GCA_039201085.1 Myxococcota bacterium
CGCAGCATGCGTCGCGGCCAGCGCCCCGTGGTCTTGTAGGAGCTCTAAACCTGCCGCAAGAACGCCCGGGCCCCAGCCTCCGCGTAAGGCGGCGCGTCCTCCGCCAACGTCAGATCAAGCCCCCCAGACGTGGGAACCTGCGCCTGTCCTTCGATGCGCTCGTCGGAAAAAAAGAGCTCCACCGCGTACTCTGCACCCGCCTCCGCGTGATGCGCGAGCAAGAGCCGCACACGCACACCGCTTTCGGGATGAAGGGAAGAGGCGTCATTCATACAACGCGTTCCTGGAGCGGTTTGGTGCAAACGTCCAGCCATAACGAAAGGCGGAAGCGGCTTCCGCCCCTTTGGGTTAGGGACTTTCGACGGGTGCGCGTTCCGGTCGTGGTGGTGCTTCCGGCTCCGCCGGCGCGGCGGCCTGTTGACCGACGGCACCGGCGATCCGCCCGAGAATCGTGCCTGCCGTATCGAGGGGCGTCGCGAGCGCCGGAACACCGCCGTCGGGCACGCCCCCGTCCAACACACCACCATCGAGGCCCGCATCCGGCAGGGTGATCGGCGTGATGTTGCCCAGGCGATCGACGCTGACCGTTTGACCGTCGGGCATCACGTACGCGCCCACCTCGTCGTCGTACTTTGGCAGCGGATGGGGAATGGGCGTGCTTCGTGCGCCGCGCACCCGACCCTCGAGCACGTTGACGCGCAAAGGCTCTTCGAGCCGAAAGACGTAGCCGCCGTTGTCGATAGCCATGAGGTAGCGCTCGCCCTCGTGCTCCAGCTCACGCCGAAACGAAAGGGCCTGTTGTCCTTCGCGGCGGTGCGGGCGGTGCCGCAGCACGAAGGACATAAGACGCACGGCGATGTGGTTGTGCAGTCGATGGCAGCCGTGCGAGTGGCGGCGCATGATCGACATGTAGTCGACGGACCCATGGGTGCGAATGCCCTCGTCGCCGCCGAGGCGAATCGTGCCGTCGGCGCGCTCCGCAAAGCGCTGGTGGTAGGCGGCTACGAGACCGTACGCGCTGGCGTAGCTCGGCCCCGTTTCGTGGTAGTTGACGGCAAAGCGTTCGGCGCCGCGGCCGCCCCGATTTCGGCGAAGGAGCGAACGCTGCGGCGTGCCTTCAGGCGGAAGCCACACGGGCGAAGCCACGATGCGGCTGATGACACGTGGACCCACCTCGCTCTGCTTGTACTTCCACATGACGGTTCCGTCGACGAGCTCGCTTCGCCAGCCGCCGATCGTCGTCCCGAAGCGCGCCAACGGAATGCGCTGACCTTCGTAACGCACGAACACGGTGAGACGCGGACGGCGCTGCACCGGTTGGGGACGCTCGCGGCCGTTCTCGTCATAGGGAAACTCGTACCACACGTCGCCGCGGTTCGTTTCGAACTCGAGCTGCATGTCCGTGCTGTAGTAAGCCGGCAGCTCGGGCGCGCGCAGCGCGACTGCATAGTGGCCGCCCGCTTCGAGCTGCCCGCCCTCGTTCAGCCGCTCGAGAAACGCCAGCGTCGACGCCGGCGTCTGCAGCCCAAAGGACTCGACGACCAGAAGACGAAGCAGCGCTTCAAAGTTGGGGATCGGATGGCTCTCACCGCTCGCATCACGGTAGGTTCGCGCCTCGCCTTCGCGAACGAACGAACGGCTGCCGTCTTCGATCACGCCGAGCGCATGCATTGCGCGCTCGACGAGCACGCGAATCACGTCTTCGCGCTCGTTGTCCACGATGGGCTGGCGAAGCGCATGAATCGTATCGCGTCCGATGAATCCCCAACCGTAGATTCGGTGGCGGCGCTCGAAGCGCGCGAGGGCCTCATGGGTCGGCCAGTCCATGGCGCCGCGCACGTAGCGCGTGTCTCCGTAGAAACCCTCGCATTCGAGGCGCGCCTGCGCTGCGCGAATGGCGGCCACCTCGTCCCGTCGCTCAAGATACTCGGAGAGGAAGCTGCGCTCCCGACGGGATAGTTCGTCAGCGACGAGCTCGTCGGCGCTTGCGACGCCCGCGCCCGCAACGAGATCCTGCACCTCACGTTCGGCCCGGTCGAAGCGGCGTGCATCGCGGCGCGCGCGGTCGTTGTTGCGGTAGGCGACGAAGCCCTGGAAACGCTCGAGGGGCTCCACGTCGATCGACTCGGCGCACTCAAGGGCGCTCCGTTCGGCCAAACGCGTTCGAAGGAGGCCCAGCGTCGGCATGATTCCGTAGAGCTCGAGGTACTCGTCGCGGCGCGCGCGATCACCGTGGTGGTCTTCGGGAAACTCACCGCGCGCGAGCGCCAGGTAGGTCGATCGGTAGGCGTTGGGCATGCCCGGCCGATCCGTGAAGAGGTAGGGCGCCCATCCTTCGCCGAGGTCGAGGGCTAGGTACCCGTCTTCGCGGGCCGTCTCACCTTCGACCTCGTCGCCAGCTTCGCCATTTTCCCAGAGCGTCAGCGGCTGAAGCAGCTCCGGTTCGGGCTCCGGCTCTGGCGGCGCGGGCGCCGTGTCGACGGGAGGCGCCGGTGCAGGCGCCTGCTCGGCCGGTTGCTCGTCGCCGCACGCGATCAAAAACAGCAGAGCCAACGAAAGGACACGCACCCCTGGAACGTTGGTCAGGGCCCCTTGAATCGCAAGTTTTCGGCGGGCTTGGGCGCGGGCCCTTCCATGGGGCAGATCACAACGCAGGGAGCGGCTCTCGCGAGAAGTCGTCGGCATGGCCGGGACTCCCCGCAAGGTGCGCGCCATTGCACGCTTCGGCGCAAAAACCCCAAAAACGGGGAGATCCTTTCGGTGGTCTCGAGCCCCTTCGCGACGCGTAGGCGACGCGTTCGTGTCCGGATAGCCACGACCCCGCCCGCCCTCTGGCGAGGAGGCGAACAGTGATTTCGCGTCTCCGGTGCCCCAACCTCGACGGCGAACTGGGGCGATCGGGGGGCGGCGAGACACACGATGAATCGCCGTGAAGGGCGGCTCGTGATACGCTGAGGCGTATGAAGGGCGTGACGAGACGCGGGTTCTTTCGAGGCGCCGTGTTAGGCGCAGCCGCTGCATCGGCCAGCGGCAGCGCCCGCGCCGATGCTTCGTCCACCGGTGTACGTTCCGTCGTTGGAACGACCTTCGCGGGCGCCACGTGCCTCTCGGCCGAGCGCCACCTGGGTGCGGTCGCGCTCATCCTAGAGGACGAGGCCGGCCATCGTTTTCAGATCGACGTGCTTGCGGCCGAAGAGGGCGGTCCGGAAAGCGTGGCCACGGCGGGTTCGCTCGCGCTCTTTTTGGCCAACCGCGGTGACGGCAGCACGCCCTCTCACGAAGGCCACGGCGCGGCCCTCCTCGCCTTGGCCGAATGGTGCGACGAGGCGGGCCTCTCTGCGGAAGGTCTCCTGACGTGGCGCGCACGGCAGCGCGCCCACCCGCGCGGCGCCTTCCTCATTGCGTAGGCGCCATCGCCCATGGGGGGAGCAGGAGAGCGGCGCGAGCCAGCGCGGCGCCCGGACCCTCGCATGTGGCGTCCGGTAGCCCTCACCGCCGGCTTCTTTCTTGTGGGGCCAGAGGGCCCGCCCTGGCTCCTCAACATGCTCGGACCGGCCGAGGCATTCTCTCCTTCATCGTTGGCGCTCTCGTGATGGTGGGCCTCCCGGCGATCGTGGTGAAGATCGCTGGCCTGGCCACGCTCGGCGTGTTTCCGTAGGGCGCGATGACCGTCCCCGCCGAAGCGCCCAGGCCCTGGGTGGTGAAGAAACCGGCGCTCGGACTGGCGGCCGGTCTCTTCTTCATTCTCGTGACCTCGCCGACGGGCCTAGAGCCTTCGGCCCATCGGCTGCTCGCGATCTTCGCAGCCATCGTGGTGCTCTGGGTCAGCGAAGCCCTGCCGATCCCCGTCACCGCGCTGCTCATCGCACCCGCACTCGTCGCCGCGAACATCACGACGGCCAAAGCGGCCTTTGCTCCCTACGCCGATCCCCTGCTGTTTCTGTTCGTCGGCGGCTTCTTCATCGCGCGTGCGATGGGGCGTCATCGGCTCGACCGACGCATCGCCAGCGCCCTTCTAAAGCGCGCCAAAGGCGAAGGCCTCACGGCGGCGTTCTACGGTGCCGCCGCCCTTCTTTCGATGTGGATCAGCAACACCGCGTCGGCCGCAGTTCTTGCGCCGATTTTATTGGGGGCGCTGCGCTCACGCGAAAAGCCCGCCGCCGCGCCCATGCTTGGCCTTGCCTACGCGTGCAGCGTAGGCGGCCTCGGGACGCTCGTGGGCTCACCGCCCAACGGAATCACGGCGCGACTGCTCAACGAGCGCCTCGAAGCGGACGGTTTGAGCTTTGGCTTCGCCGAGTGGTCCATGGTTGGGCTTCCCGCCGCCGTACTGCTCCTGGTCCTTGTCAGCTGGATCACCCTTCGGGTGGCGCCCCGAGTCGCGCCACGTTCGAACGGCTCCGAGCCGGGCAGCGCGGGCGAAACGGTACCCACTCATCCGGAGCCGGTCAGCACCGGGTGGTCACGGGGCGAGCGGGTCACGGCCCTAAGCCTGCTTCTCGCGGTCAGTGCCTGGCTCGGAACGGGCCTCTGGAAAGCAAGCGGCAGCGAACTCGGTCTCTCCGTCGCCGCCGCCCTGCCGGGCGGCGCGATCGCCATCCTCGCGTGTGTACCCCTCTTCCTCTTGCGCGACGAAAAGGGTGACGCCGTCCTTCCTTGGAACGACGCGGCGCAGATCGATTGGGGCATCATCCTGCTCTTCGGGGGCGGCATTTCGCTGGGAAGTCAGATGTTCGAGACGGGCCTTGCGCGCGCCATGGCCGTGGCCTTTGTGGACCTCACCGGCATCGAAGGGCTGTGGATGCTGACGGCCCTGGTCGCGGTGCTGACGATCTTCTTCACGGAAGCGTGTTCGAACACCGCTTCCGCAACCATGCTGGTGCCCCTCGTGATTGCAATTGCGGACGAGCTAGGGGTTTCTCCCGTACCACCGGCCCTTGCGGTAGGCCTCGCGGCGAGCTGCGCGTTCGTGCTTCCGATCGCCACGGGCCCCAATGCCATCGTCTACGGCACCGGAGTGATCCCGTTGCGCACCATGATGCGTACCGGACTGGTGTTGAACGTCGTTTCCGCACTCGCGATCGTGGTTCTCTTGCGCATGCTCGTAACGGCGTACGGATGGTGAGAGCACGCCCGCGGATACTTCAACGATGGGCAGCAGCGGATGAAGGGCGAACGCGACGCGACGGTATCGGGCGCGCGCGATGCGACGATCGCTCTGGTCGGCCAGGACATCGTCGATGCTGCGCTCCAGCACATGCCGCGCGAGGTGCGTGACGCCAATACGTCGATGGGCAAGATGACGCGCATCGCCCTCCGCCGCGTCGAGGACGTCTACGACCTGGCTTGTGCCGTGCGTGACCGTCCTATGGCGCGACGCTTCGACACCTCAGAAAGGTCCCAGCGTTTCGGGCCTCACGTAGCTATGGAACTCGCCGTTTTCGCCGAACGCATCGACCGAATCGGGGAGGCGCTCGACGAATGCCCGGTCGAAGCGAGCGCCGAGGCCGCAGGGTGCTATCCGCTCCGGTTCGGGCACGGCGCAGACTTCAGCGACGGCCCCCGAAGCTTCCCAATCGTCGAGCAGCTGATCGTAGCCCACCCGCCATAGGGGAAATGCGAGCTCCGCGCCGCGAGCCTTCACGACGTCCGCCATCGCCGACTCACGCCATCCGCGAATCGACTCGAGGTGCAGATCACCAAAGGCGAGGGATGCGATGTTGGGTAGCAGGTCGAGCCCCTGCGTCAGACGCTCGACGTATGGCGATTCGGGCGGCAGCGGCACGCCGATGAGGGGCAGCCTGAGGGCCTTTGCCTGGTCGACGACCGCGCCGATGGCGATTTCCTGATGGGCCACGATACGCGTCGGAAGGCTGAAGGTCGTGAGCAACACGATCCCGGCCGTGCCCTTCTTCGCCATCGCGCGCAGGGCAAGATACGAGTCCTTGCCGCCGCTCCAAAAAAGCACTCGGGCGGGCTCAGCAGGCGACCTCCCATGGAGGAACGAAGGCACGACGATTCGCTGCGCCCGCACGTCGAGGGGAATGGCCTCGTGTGCCCACGGGCAGTGTCGGCAGCCGCACCCGCAGCATTTGCCGCGGCCCAGCAGCGTCGCCGCCGTAAAGACCCGATAACCCGTATCCGGGTCGCGGTAGTGCGGCTCTCCGCGCTCCATCGCAAGGTCATGCGCGAGTTGCGCGGCGCTCCGCATTCGGGGGGGCTGGGGCTCGGGGCCCTATTCGGCAAGGCAGCGCGCTGTGGCGAAACAGCTCGCTTCCGAGGCGCACTCGCCGAACTGCGGTTTTTTGGATCGAATCGGTCTGAGACCGTCACCATTAATGCGTGCCGAGCCTACCCACCCTGCCGATCGAGCTGCGTCCCGCGGACCCCTCGCTGCCGCGCAGTACGGCGCGGGCCACCTCTGCGCTCGAGCGCGCCGCGAAGATGGTGGCCGATTCAAGCTGCCAAACGGTGGTGGACGTGCTCCACGGCCGCGCCCTCGACCACTACGCGCGCGGACTCCGCGAGTACCTGCTGCGCCGCGTTGGACGCGAGGCGCTCGACGCCGCATGGGCGCACCTGAGGGCCCTCGTCGCGCTCCAACCGAGTGCTTCCCTGGTCGCCGCGCCAGGCGTGCGCGCCCATCTCTTTCGCTTGGCCTTTGCCGTAGCCGAGACCCGGCGCCAGCCATCGTCGGACCTGCCGCGGATGCTCGAAGCGCTTTCCCCAGCGGCCCTTGAAGTGCTCGAGCTTCGCTTCGTTCGCGAGCTGCGACCGCGCGAACTCTGCTGCGTGCTCGACGAGCCGCTCGAAGCGGTGATGGAGCGATTGGCTTCGGCAACGGCCCTCGCGAAAGACGCGCTCGGTGAAGGCGACGGTTTTCGCCAGCGGCTGCTGACAGCCTTCGCCATCGAGCTGGAACCGGAAGCCGTACAGGAGCGACCGCCCCTGACCGTGGGTACGGTGCTCAGCGGTCGCTATCGCGTGATGCTGCGCGTGGGCGCCGGTGCCTTTGGCGACGTTTACCGCGCCGAGGATACGGAAGTTCCCGGCCATATTGTGGCGCTCAAGCTGCTTCATCAGCCTTCCTACTCCAGCGAGAGTCGGCAACACGCCCTTCGCGAGCTGCGCCACATCGCGTCGGTCTTTCATCCGAGCGTCGTGCAGTTCAAAGACCACGGCTGGCACGAAGGCCGGCTCTGGTTTGTCATGCCCTGGTACGAAGGTGAAACGCTTTCGGCGCGCATGAAGCACGGGCCCCTCAGCCGCGAAGAGGCGCACGCGATCTTCGTGCCTCTCGCGCGCGGCCTTCGCGCCATGCACGCCGCGGGCCTGCGTCACCAAGACGTGAAACCCGACAACGTTCTTCTCGCTGAACTGCCGGCCGAGGGCGGCGTGCTGCCCGTACTTCTCGACCTTGGCGTCGCCGCCACCGAAGCGGAGATGCTCGTCGCTGGCACGCCCACCTACTTCGCCCCGGAGATCGCCGCCCAATTCGCCGGCGACTATTCGGCAGACGGTGAGGTTATCGAACGGCCCGCGGTGGATGCGCGCTCCGATGTCTTTTCGCTGGCCCTTACGCTGCGAAACGCTCTCGAACCCGATGGCGAAGAGGACGTTCGCTCCGGCGCGACGGAAGCGTTCATCGAAGGGCGTGCGCTCAATCCCGTGCCCGCACCGAGGGCCCGACACCTACGCGATCTTCGCGCGGACTTCGGACGCTGGCTTGCCCTCGACGCGGAAGCGAGGCCCACGTCCGAGGCCTTCATCGCCGAGCTCGACGCGCTGCTGCGTCCGAAGCAGAAGCGCCTGCAGCGCCGTCGCCGCCTTCGCTGGACCCTACCGATCCTGCTGCTCGCCGCCGGTGCCTTCGCCCTTGGCGTGCACCATTACGAAGCGCTGCAGGCGCAAAGCGGCGCCCTCCTTGAAGCGACGCGCGCCAACCTCGCCGGCGTTGCGCGCGATCACGCGGGCCTTCGCGCCGAACACGATGCCCTCGCCCTCTCGCGGGACGCCCTCGACGGCCAGGTGCACGCCCAGTCGGAGGCCCTTGCCTCGGCGCGGCGCGAAGGGCGAAGCCTCGCGGAGCGCCTCATGCAGCGCGATCGCGCGCTCGAAGCGAGCGTGCGCCAGCTCGAGGAGCTTAGCAGTGCGCACCGCGCCGAACGGCTCGAAGCCCAGCGCACGCGCGAAGCGGCCGAGCAACGCTCAGCGCGCGTCGCGTCCGCCCATGCGGCGGAGCAGGAGCGGGCGGCGGCGCTTCTAGCCGACGCCGAGCGCCGCGCGGCGGCGACGCAGCGTCGGGCGGAGGCCCTCGAAGTGCGTCTTTCACAAAGCGCGCGCGCACTGAGCGAACTCGAGGCCAGCGTCGCGGCGGAGCGCGCGGCGGCCGCGGGCCACGCAGAGGCGCGGCGCGAACTCGAGCGCGCCTTGGAGGTGCAAATCGAGGCGCGGCGGCGGGCGGAGGTCGCGCTCGACGCAGCACGCCGCGCCGCTCGTCGCTTGGCCTCACCGAGCGCCGCGGACGCGATCGCAGCGCCCGGCGCGAGCGAAGCGACGAACCCACCGCCGGGC